>JAISGC010000102.1 GCA_031263295.1 Rickettsiales bacterium | reverse complement strand
CCATTCTCTTATTCTCTGCAAACGCGAAGCGTTTGCATTCTCTTATTCTCTGTTCTCTGTTCTCTGCAAACGCGAAGCGTTTGCGTTCTCTGCTCTCTGTTCACTAAATATGAAATATTTAATTGCCACCGGCGGGACCGGCGGACATATTTTTCCGGCGCTTGCGGTTGCGGACGCCCTGCGGGCGCGCGGCCATAAAGTCGTCGTGTCGTCCGACCGCCGCGGCCGCCATCTGATACCCAATACCTGGCGCCTGATACCTGTATGGGCGTCGGGCGTCGGAGCCAAGCGGCGCATCTTTCAACTATGGTCCCTGTTCAAGATTTGCGTTTCGGTTCTGTGGCTGGCGCTGCGGTTTCTTTTCCGGCGGCCCGACAGAATCGTCGCCTTCGGCGGCTATGCCTCGGTGCCGCCTTTGATAGCGGGGCGCATCTGGCGCATTCCGACATACCTTCACGAGCAGAACGCCGCGATGGGCCGCGCCAACCGCTTTGCGATGAAGTTCGCCGGAACCCTTATGACTTCGTTTCCAATCGGCGTCGGGGTGTTCACGGGATTGCCGGTCAGGAAGGAGTTTTTACAGGTATCAGGTATCAGGGAACAGGTATCAGGCGCCAGGAAAAAAGAACTGCGGATTCTTATAACCGGCGGGTCATTGGGCGCAAAGATTTTGGATGAAACGATACCGCAGGCATTGGCGACCCTGATACCTGATACCTGTTCCCTGATACCTTTATTCATAATTCATCAAACCCGTCCCGAAAATGTCGGGCTGTTGCGGAAAGAATACGCCGCGATGGGCGTCAAAAATAATGTGCTCTCGTTCATAAAAAATATGGCGGACGAATTGGCCGCCGCCGACCTGGTTATCTCGCGTTCGGGCGCGAGCACCGTCGCCGAGATGCAGGCCGTCGGCGTTCCGGCCATTCTGGTGCCGCTCGGCATCAACCCGGATCAATTGGCCAATGCGAAGCAGTTTGCCAAAAACGGCGGCGGGATTGTTATCGAACAGAAGGACCTGACGCCCGAACTTTTGGCCGCGACGCTGAGAAAACTCTTGGACAAGCCCGAGCGCCTGCGGAAGATGGCCGCCGCCGCAAAGGTGCCGAATAGGGCGGTGGAGAATATCCTTCGGATAGTGAGCAATGAGCAATGAGCAATTGCGGCGCGTGAAAGAGCCTCGGCGATTTCGGCAAGTTTCAATTGCTCATTGCTCGTTGCTCATTGCTAAATATACTTGCAATCGGCGATTTATCCGCTATAATCTCCGGGCAAATAAAGGTGTCAATTATGAAGCAGGGCATTCACCCGGAATATGGCGAAATCACCATAACCAATTCCAAAGGGGAAAAGATTAAAATGTTTTCGGCCGTCAAAAAGGACCTGACGCTCGCGGTCGACAATCTGAACCATCCCGCCTGGACCGGCCAGAAAATCGCGCAGGACCGCGGCAAGCGCGCCGAGGACTTTAAGAAAAAGTTCGACGGGTTCAAGTTTTAGGAAATGAGCAGTCGGCAATGAGCAATGAGCAATAGCAGCTCGAAATTGCTCATTGCTCATTGCTCGTTGCTCATTATGGATAAAGAAGAAAAGCTCATTCGCGGGTCGACCGAATTAAACCAGATGTTCGACGCATTGCAGCGGACGGCCGCCGGATTGCGCAGGGACTTCGGCGAGGTCGAGAACTTGCAGCAGTCGTTGCCTTCGGCGCGGCGCTTCGTCAAGACCGCCGCCGAGCGCATCGAGGAAATGATAATTTCCGATTTGTCCCTGGTTCGGCCGCACGCGGGCCTGTCCACGCCGAATGTTCATAATGAGGGCGACAGCGGGGTCGCGGGCCGGGACGAGTTCGCTCTCGCATTGTCGGGCGCCGAAAACTTCGTTCGCGGCATCGCGCACTTTGCGATAACCCTCGCATTGCGCACCAACGGCGAGACGAAAATAGCCCTTGTTTATTCGCCCATCGAGGATGTCTTGTTTTATGCCGAGGCGGGCGAGGGTGCGTTTCTGTTTTCGCCGCATCACTCGCAGCGCCTGGCCGTTTCCAAAAATGTCGACGGATTCGGGCGCGATAGCGGATGCCCGGCCCTCGACTTGGCGTTCGTCGCGGCGGGAAAGTATGACCGCATCGAATTGCCGCCGCTGGATATGGCGGAACTCGCCGCCGGGGAGCTCTTGGTTTCCGAGGCGGGCGGACGGGTAGCGTTCGAGAACGGGAGCGTGGTGGCGGATAATAAAATGAGCAATTAGCAATGAGCAGTGAGCAATGGCGGCGCGCGAAGATGCATCGGCGCATTCGGCAGGCTTCCATTGCTCACTGCTCATTGCGCATTGCTCATTAAATACGGAGCGTAGTTCAGTCTGGTAGAATGCTTGCATGGGGTGCAAGTGGTCGTAGGTTCAAATCCTATCGCTCCGACCAATTTTTTAGGACTAGGATTAGGACTAGGTGAACCTTGTGATAGCGCGGATGCGCGATAACGAGCTCCTCCTAGTCCTAATCCTAGTCCTAGTCCTTTCAGTTCAATTTGCAAAATAAACATTCCCGCTGTATAATTCCAAAATGGAAATCGTCGTCGCGCTTGCCGCGTTTTTTGCCGGATTTTTCATCGCGTGGTTGGCGAAACCAAACGCGCTGAAAGAATCCGCCGCCCGCGCCGCCGACGAGAATCGAAAGCTGCGGGACGAGAATGTCAGGCTCGCGACGCTGAACCAAACCCTGCCGCAGCAACTCGAATTATTGTCGGCCAAAATCTTGAAATCCCACGCGGCGGAATCGCGCGAGATAGTTCTGGCGCCCTTTGCCGCCGAGATGCAGAAAATCAAAAGCGATTTCGATAAAAAAATATTGGATATGGAAAAGGGCGTCGCGGTGGTCGGCGCCGCCGCCGGAAGCCTGACCAAAGAGGCCGCCGATTTCGCGCGCGCGTTCCGCCAAAGCCGGAAGCTGCAAGGCAATTGGGGCGAGAATATTCTTGAAAATATTTTTCGACTTTTGGGCTTCACCCAGGGCCGCGAATACGAAACGCAGGTCAATGTGAAGGGCATCGACGGCGCGAATTATTTCTTGGACTTCGTCCTGAATCTGCCGAACGACCGCAAGGTCATTATCGATTCCAAGGCGTCTCTTGAAAGCTATATCAAATACGAGAACGCGACCGATGCGATCGAAAAGGACGGCCACCTTGCCGAGTTGGTGCGGGCCACGCGCGACCATATCCGCGGCCTTGGCGCGAAAGAATATCAGAAGAAGTTAAAGGATTACAATCTGGACTTTGTTTTTATGTTCGTACCGCGGGAAGAAATCTATTTCGCAATCATCGAAAAGGCGCCCGAGATTATCGACGAGTCTATGAAGAACAATGTCGCGATTATCACGCCGTCGTTGCTCTATCCCATGATGCGCACAATCGACAACCTGTTGAAAATCGACCGGCAGAATAAAAACATCGGCGAGGTCGTCGCGATGGTCAATTCGCTTTGGGAAAAATACGCGGGCTTTACGGAAAGTTTCGCCGAGGTCGGGCGGCGGCTCGACGGCGCGTCCGCGGCATACGGCGAATCCATGAAGCGCCTGTCCACCGGCGCCGGAAATATGGCCGGGTGGATAGAGAAGATTAAAAAGAAGTCGGGCATCGCGTCGAATAAAATGGCGGCGATAGAAGGTGAGGACTAGGATTAGGACTAGGACTAGGTGGAGCCCGTTATTGCGCATAAGCGCGATTACAAGCCACACCTAGTCCTAGTCCTTGAAAAAAATGAAAGAAGAATTAAAACTTCGTTTGGTCGGCGACAATGTGCTTCGCGAAAAGGCGATGCCGGTCGCGCTGGTCGGCGACAACATACGCGATGTCCTTTCGCGCATGGAAAAAATTATGCGGGACAACAAGGGCGCGGGCCTGGCCGCTCCGCAGGTCGGGCTGCTTCTGCGAATGGTCATCTTCGCGGACATAGATCAAAAGGACGCGCCGGTCTATAAACTGGTCAATCCGAAAATCGTCCGGCAGTCTTCGACGCTGCGGAAAATGGAAGAAGGCTGTCTGTCCGTGCTCGGCCCCGACGGGCCCGTGTTCGCCGAAGTTCTGCGCCCCGAATCCGTCGAACTCGAATGGACGGACGAAAACGGCGACGCGCGCTCGGGCGCGTTCTCGGGCTATGCGGCGCGCGCGGTCCTGCACGAATTGGATCATCTCGACGGCGTTTTGTTCCTCGATTACCTGACGCCAGTCAAGAGGGAGATGGTTATGAGGAAGGTGAAGAAGAGGAGGTAAGGACTAGGATTAGGACTAGGACTAGGTGTGGCTCGTTATAACGCAGTAGCGCGACAACAAGCCACACCTAGTCCTAGTCCTAATCCTAGTCCCTCACAAAATGAAAACAATACTGATGGGAACGCCGGGGTTCGTCGTTCCGATTTTTGACAAGGTTGCGGGCGCGCATGAAGTCGTTGCGGTTTTTACGCGCGCGCCGAAACCGGCCGGGCGAAAAAAAGTCCTGACCAAAACGCCGGTTCACGAATGGGCCGAGGCAAAGGGTATTCCGGTTTATACTTCGATAAAGAGTTTTGACGATGTCGCGGCGGGGCAGGAGGAGCGCTTGCAAATTATCGTCGCGGCCTATGGTGTGATTCTGCGCGAGAATGTTTTGAGGTTTGACCCGATAAATATTCATCCATCCGATTTGCCGAAATATCGCGGGCCTGCGCCTATGATAACCGCGATTATGAATGGCGATGTCGCGTCGGCCGTCTGTCTGATGAAGATGACCGCAGAGGTTGATGCGGGCGCCGTTTTGATGCGGCGGGCCTTTGCAATCGGACCCGACGACACGACCGAAGATGTCGAGCAACGGGTTGCGGAAATCGCCGGGCCGATGGTTATTGAATACTTGGACGCGCCCGAAAAGTTTCCGCCGATGCCGCAGGTCGGCGAGCCCTCGTTCTCGCGCAAGGTCGAAAAGTCGGACCTCGAAATCGATTGGTCGAAATCGGCGGCCGCGATTCACAACCAGGTTCGCGCAATCGGCGGGCGGGCGACAATCAACGGCGTCGATGTTAAAATTATTTCGACGCGCGTCGAAAACGGCGCGCTGAAAATCCTTGAATTACAGCCCGCGGGCAAGCGCGTTATGTCCGCCAAAGACTTTGAGAACGGATATGGCAAAATACAAATTGATTCTTGAATACGACGGAACCGGGCTGATTGGTTTCCAGAAAAATAAAGACGGCCCGTCGGTTCAGTCGTTGGTCGAAGACGCCGTTTTCAAGTTTTCTGGCGAGCACGCAGAAGTCGTCGGATGCGGGCGCACGGATGCGGGCGTGCATGCGGCCGCGATGCCCGCGCACTTTGAGGTATCAGGTATCAGGGAACAGGAAGTCGTTAAACGCGCGCTCAATTTTTATCTGGCGGGGGCGCCCGTGTCGGTTGTCGATGCCGAATTGGTCGCGGATGATTTTCACGCTCGGTTCGATTGCAAGATGCGGCGATACAGATATTTTATTTCCAATCAGGATTTTCCGCCGGTGCTGGATAAAAACTTTGTCTGGTGGGTGCCGCAGAAACTCGATGTCGCGGCTATGCGGGCGGCCGCGTCGCGATTGATTGGGCTGCACGATTTTTCGTCTTTTCGCGCGGCCGAGTGTCAGGCGAAATCGCCGGTCAAAACGCTGGACGAATTAAAAATCAATGCCGACGAATGGAAAATCGAGTTCGTGTTCGCGGCGAAATCGTTTCTTCATCACCAGGTGCGGAATATTGTCGGGACTCTGGTTGAAATAGGGCGCGGCAAACCGATTGATATTGATGCGGTGTTGGACGCAAAAGATAGGCGCGCCGCCGGGCCGACCGCCCCGCCCGAGGGATTGATGTTTGTCGCGGCGGAATATTGAATCAATTCATAATTCACAATTCATAATTCATAATTATATTCGGCGCTCGCCAATTATGAATTATGCATTATGAATTATGAATTATCTTTTCCCTCGCCCGTTCGACCAGGATGAACAGCGACGGGGTCAGGATAAAGCTGAACAATAATCCGCCCGCCATTCCGCCTATCAAAACCGCCGCCATCGAAAGCTTCGACATATCCGACGAGAACAATTGCGGCAGCATTCCCGCGATAATCGCAATCGTCGTCATCATTATCATTCGGAACTTGTCGATGTATTGCCCCCACAGCGCTTTTTCCGGCTCCATACCCTTCGCAATATCCGATACCGTCGGCTCCAACAGCAGAATGTCGTTGTTCACCGCCAATCCGACAAGCATTATTATCGAAAGCATCGCCGATATGTTCATGGTCGCGCCCGTCAGGAACATAAACGAGAACACGCCGACGAACGATGTTATTATCGCGATGCAAATCGTGAAGGGATGCGCCAACGAGTTCATAATCGCGGCCAGAAGTATGAATGTCAGAATCGAGGCCAGCAAAAATGTGTTCATCATCTCGCTTGATGTCTCGTCCTGCATCTCGGACATTCCGCCGAAGCGCACCGAGTGCCCCTCGGGTATATCCATCTCCGCCACCGCCTGCATAATTTTTGCGCGCACGGGGCCGATTGTCGACTTGCCGAGGTTCACATAGATTTCCGTCAGTCTGTGTTTGTCCACGCGGTAGATGTTCCGCGACGCGGGTCTGTATTCGAGCTTGCCCAATTCGGAGACCGGGACCATTCCGCGGCTGGTCGAGACCAGTATGTCGCCGAAGGCGTCGAGCGTTTTATAGTCCTTTGCGAACTCGACAACCAATGGATACTCCTCGCCCTTTTCGCGGTATTTCAAGGTGTCGTCCCCATAGAGCGCCGTTCGTATCGCGCCGCCGACCTGGGCGTTCGTCGCATTCCAGGCGTTCATTTTGCTTTTATCCGGGATGAACTGAATCTCCTCGTTCTGGCGCTGGGCGGCCAGAATCGCGGACTGGACCTCGTCCATCTTGTTCATTTCCGCGATTAAATCGTCGGCGAGTTTTTCCCGCGCGCGGTCGTCGTCGCCCGTCACATTGATGACGGTGTCGGCTATGTTTCCGCCGCCGCCGCCGGTCTCTCCGGCCTTTATCTGAAACTCGGCGTCCGGTATTTCGGCGAGTTTCGCGACCAGGCGCTGGGCAACGATTTTATCGGGATCCCGTTCCGAAAGCGGGACCAGGTTCGCGGTTATGTTTATGTTCTGCAATCCGCGGCGCCCGATTTTGACCGAAGCGTTGCGGATTTCCGGGAACCCGGCCATTTTCTCTTCGATGCGTTTGGCCAGTTTCAGAGACTTTTCATAGGTCGCGCCCATAGGTGAGCGGGCCGTTATCTGAATCTCGTCGGTGTCGGCCGAAGGAGAAAACTCGGAGCCGACATACTTCATAAGCATCGCCGAGAATATCAGCAGCAGCGCCGAATATCCGACCCAACGCCACGGATGCCGCAGCTGCGAGTCGAAGCAGGGCCGGAACCACGCAAGCGGCCGCGAAGCCGCGGCGGGCTTTTTTGTTTTCTTTTTCTTCGTCGGGCGCAGGAACTTTGCAATCATCATAGGCGTCAGGGTGAACGAGAACAACAGCGACATCAGCGTCAGATAGACGACGGTCATTCCGAACTGGTTCATAAACAATCCCGCGATGCCCTTCATAAACGCAAGCGGCAAGAACACGACTATGTTCGTGCCGACGCCCGCCAGAATCGCGACCGCCGTTTTTTTCGTGCCCTGTATCGCCGCCTGCTCCGGGTCCATTCCGGCGTCCATCAAGGTCAGCGCCGATTCAATCAGAATAATCGCGTTGCCGATAAGCGTTCCGAGCGCGGAGGCCATAGCCAAGAGCGTCATAGAATTGATTGAAAATCCCGCGCCGTTCATCCATAAAAATCCCGAAATCAACGAGACCGGTATAACGACCGATGCTATGATGGTCGACCGCCAGTTCTTCGTGAAGGCGAGCAGGGTCAGAATCGTCAGCAGGATACCGACTACGATTCCGTTTATCGTGCCCGAGACCTCGTTCCGTATGCTGCGCGCGGCGTCTGAAATTATCCGCATCTCGGCCGTGTCCCCGAGGCTCTTTTTTATCAATGCGTTGTATCCGTCCAAGCGCTTGAACATCTCGTCCGAAATCTTGACAGCGTTGCCGTCCTCGGCCTTGGTCACGGATATGATAAGAACATCATCGTCCAAATACCGCCCGCCGGTTTCGGGGTCTTTGGCCGAATCCGCAATCTCGCCAATATCCTTCATTCTGAAAACCAGGCCCTCGCTGGTTATCAGCGGCATATTCTCGACATCCTTCACATCCGCGAACTCTCCCATAAACCGAACTGTGTTCGACGACCAGCGCGTCTCGATTTTCCCCGCCGGGACATTCAGGTTGTATTTGTTCACGGCCTCCAAAATGCCCGAGACCGAGATGCCCTTGGCCGCCATTCTCTGCGGGTCCAGAAAGACGCGTATCGCGCGCTTGCGCCCGCCGAATATGTCGACCGAGGCGACCCCGCGGATTCCGGTTATGCGCTGGGACAAAACCTTGTCCACAAAGTCGTATGCGTCCCGGAGATCCGTTCCCGAAATCGCCAGATCCATAACCGACATCTGCATAACATTCAGCCGTTTCACGACCGGCTGCTCCAAGGCGTCGGGCAAATCGTAAAGTATGGAGTCAACCTGGCCCTTGACCTCCTGCTGCTTTTCCATGGCGGATTCGCCGAGGTTGAACTCGGTCATAATAAAGGCGTAGTCCTGATAGACCTGCGATGTGATTTTTTTTATGCCCGAGACTTTCGATATGGCGTTCTCGACCGGCTTGACGACCTGGGTCTCTATCTCCGACGGGCCCGCGCCCGGGTACAGCAGGGTCGCCGACACCATCGGAAGGTCCATCGGCGGCATCCGCTCGACATTCATCTTCGGATAGGACACCACGCCCATAACCACCCAGAACAGGACGAACATCAGCGTTGTTATCGGGCGTTTTATGAAGAACTCTAACATAATGCGAACCTTTATTTTTTAATGACTAATGACTAATAACTAATGTCTAATTACTAATTGATGCGCAGTATTAGACATTAGTCATTAAAATAAATCATCTTACCTCAACCTTCTCCCCGTCGGTCAACCCGCTGACGACGATGCGCGTATTGTCTTTTGCGATAACCTTCGCGTGCGGGGGCAGTATCGCGTCGATGGGCAGAAAATATCCCGTATAGGGCTTCAAGACCCAGACCTGGCCCTTGGCGCGGCCCGAGACGCGCACGACGAACATTCCAGAATCCAGGTCTATGCCGTCGGAGACGAATGTTATTTTCGCGTCCGTGTCCTTTATGCGCTGGCCCGCCGCGAAGTCTTTGACCCGCGACGCCGAGACCAGGGCGCGGCCGTTCTGGACGAACATCGGTTCTTCCAAAAAGTCGGCGGTCTTTTTCGCGACGACGAAATCCCTGGGCGCGCCGTTCTCGGTCTGAATCCGGACGATATTGTTCACGACCAGATGGCCCTCTTTCTGAATCTTGCGCACGCGGTAGCCCGCGAGCATTGATACGGCCAGAACCAGTGAAAATATTATGCCTTTTTTTACCATAGCTCATTCCTTTTCAGGGGTTAGGGGAAGGGGTTAGGGGTTAGTGGAGTTTGGTGCTGCGTTTATTTTTATAAAAAACTTTATCGCGAGCAACACTAACCCCTAATCCCTTCCCCTAACCCCTATAAAAACCTCTCCTTCTCCGCCTCGGCCGCAAGGATTTGCAACTTGATGCCAATGATGTTTGTTTCCATTGTCGCTAACGACCGCTCGACATCCGATAATTCCGTCGCGGAGGTTTGGCCCGCAAGAAACCGGTCGCGCGAGAGTTTATAGGCTTTCTCGGCCAATTCGTTCGCGGCCATCGCGTCCGTCAATTGCCGCCGCAGGTGCGCGTGCTTTTCCAAAAGGTCGTCGTATTCGGCCGTCTTTAATTTCTTGGATTTGTCGAGGTCAAGCCGCGCGGATTCCGCCTGCATCGCCGATTCCGTCGCCGCGTGCCGCGCGATTCCCCAGTCGAAAATCGACAGCCGGATATTCACGCCGAACTGGACCGAGTGCTGGTAAAGGTCCGTCAGGTCGAACTTCTGCCCCATCGTTCCCGCGAATGTGTTATAGTCGTATTGTCCGAAGGCCGAAATCGTCGGCAGCATATTGGCGTAATTTTTGCGCTTTTCCGCGTCATAAAGCCGCGCGGTCGCGTCGTGTATCTCCCATTCCGGCGGGTTCGGCGTTCCGCGGTCCATAGTCTCGAAGCGGCCCGGGAAGCCCGTCGTCAATGTTATCGGCTCCGCGTCGTCTAGGCCCGCGTAGGCTTTCAGCATTCTGTGCGCGGAATCGCGGCGGAACTTCGCGTCCGCGAGCTCTATCCCGCGCGCCGCGACATCGGCCGAAATCTTGACCAGATTCGACCGGTTCGCGCGGCCCGTCGCGGTCAGTTTCGTTCGCGCCGATTTCGTTTCGGCAAGGGATTTGTCCGCAATCTTGACCAGCTCGTCCGCGTATTTCGCCGACCAATAGAGGTTGTTCGCCGCGACCCGCATTTCTATCTCGGCCAGCCTGCGGCTGGTCTTCGCAATCTCGACCCCGCGGCGCGCCATATCAATCGCGTATCCGATTTTGCCGAAGGAATAAAGCGGCTGCGCCGCCGTCAGGCCCGCCGTTGCGATGCTTTCTATGATGGGCTTGGCGCCGCCGGTCCCCGTGTTCACATTGCTGATGTTCGCGCCCGGATACGGCGACCAGTCGCCGAGATTCGGCTGGCGGATGTAATTCGCCGCCGCGTCGACCTGAACCAAGCGGCGCGAATGCACGCCCGAGAGCGCGGCCTCCATCCGCTCGACATTCGCGGCGGCCTTCTTTATGTCCTGCGATTCCGTCAGCACAAGATTGACCGCGTCGTCGAGGCTTATATTCCTCGCCGACGAGGGGGCGATGCCGCCCCAGGCCAACGCCAGCGCCGAAATTGCTATAAGTATTTTCTTCATTTTTTAACTCGTGGGATTTTATACCATAAATATTTTATGTCAATTTTTCAATTTGCCGAGGACTGCGGCCGCCGCCCGCGCCGATTGGGCCAGCTCGCGCCGGTCCGTTGACGACAGCGGCAACAACTTGGCAAGCAGGCTTTGCCGTATCAGCGCGTGGATTTCATCCATCTTTGCGGCGCCCGCGGGCGTCAGGGTATAGAATACATTCCGCCGGTCGTCCGGGTCCAGCTCGCGCGCAAGCAAGCCGCGTCGTTCGAGCACCCCGAGCCGCATGCAGACCAAGGGCTTCGGGCTGAACACCATTTCCGCTATGTCTTTGAGCTTCGCGCGGCCGAGCCGGTTTAGCAGCATCAAAAGGCCATATTCCTTTGGCGAATACTTGTCCTTCAACGCGCCGCCGACATCGCGCGCCAGAGCGCCGAACGCCTCGCGCGCGGCGTCCAGGGCATCCATCAAATCGTCGTCAATCCGTTTCATTCAATTCTCCGAATCGTTATTATTTGTGAACGATTATATATGTTTAATGATTGGTTGTCAAGGCCCAATGCACAGCGCGTTATCGCCACCACCCCGCCCGCTCCGGGTCTGCGACCCTTCGCGGGGCACCCCTCCCAAGGAGGGGAACACCGCCCCGCCGCCCGGCGCGGTTTGTAAGAAGAATCCCCCTTGCGGGGGAGGGGCTTACAGCAGGCCGCGGAGTTGAAGCAGGCCGCGCAGGGAAGTGTTGATTCCGGTCTGCCAGTTTTTGGACTTTCGCAGAGTGCGCAACAAGTCCGAGTCAAGCCGCAAACTTATCAACTCTTTTTTGTCTTCCTTGACGGGGCGTCCCGGCCGTCGGGCGCGCGCGAAGTCGGCCTCGGTCAGCGGCGGAATATCGGAATAATCGATGTCTTCGTCCTTCATACGGCGCAGGCGCTTCCAGTCGGTTTTGCCGCGCAGTTTTTTGATTTCATCCAAAGTGTAGCTAACGATTGCCATAATATTCTTCTTTTTCTTCTCTGGTTGCCCGCCTTGCCGATATTATTCTTATATTTCCATCCCTATCGGTGTAGATAAGCAATACGACAAGCTTGCTTGACAATAATCCCGGCCTTATCGTCCCGATAACGCGAATCCGGTCTTCTCCGTAATCTTCCCTGTCGTCAAGGGATTCTATTCTGTTGTCGTCGTAAAAGACCTTCGCGGCGTCTTCGAAATCAACGCCGTGTTTCGCCAGATTGCTGGCTTTCTTATTTTCATCCCATTCGAACTTCATCTTTCCGTCCTGGTATTATTGTATATGCAAATATTATGGTTGTCAAATTAAAAATCCCCTTTTTCAAGGGGGAGTTTGTTATTCCAGACGGATGAGGTCGCCGTAGGAACCGACGATGTTTCCGCCGACGATGCACTGGATTTTGCTTCCCACGCTCTCGAACCAGGCCTGCATTTTGGCGTCGGCATTCTTCTGCTGCTGAATGCGGAAGGCGCTGTCGGCGACCATCTGCGTCGCAAAGCCCGCGACCGTGCCGGTGACCGCCGCGCCGATTGCCGCGCCCGCAATCGTGCGTCCGGTCGTGCCATCGTTATATTTTGAGCATTCAAGATCTATGCTCCCGGCCACAGTAGCTTTGTATGTGTTGGGGTTAAAATCTATCAGCGCTTTTTCAGCAACGGCCAGTATGTTCAGCGCGCAATCATTGCCATCGCAGAAATTCACGCTTTCGCTTCCATAATTTGTGTCGTTGTAATAAGCGCTGCCGTTGCCACTGGAATAATTATAACCACGCAGATTACCCCAATCTTTTATCTCGGAACCCCGCGTTGCCGAACCTGCGGTTCCAACCAAATCGTCGACCTTTTGTTGCGCCGCGGCTATCGCCGCACTGCGATTTGCGTCGTTCAAGAAATATCCGGCCAACCGCGCATAGTCGCCGTTGGCGATGGAAGAAGCGCTGGTATAGGCTAACATTCCGCCCAAATCTTGCGAGGTTTTCAATTTGTCTATTATCGCAGTCTTGGCCATTCCTTTTATTTTCTGTTCTTCGGCGGTCCCAGTTTCGCCGCCAGTTGTTGTCGACTGACTGAATTTGGACACAAACGCCATTATTAAATCCTTTCGCCTATTCTCCGCATCAGTTTTCTGCTGTTGAGTCCAACCATCAACGCCAACTGCTTTTTCTGCATTGGTGTCAATGAGTCGCGCGGCATCCATTTTCTCCGTAAAATTGCTACCAGCAGCACCGGCGGTCGCAACCGCAGAAATACCATCATATATGTTGGCGCCTCTGCTTACAGCGATACTTTCCAGAGCTTCCGCTCCGATATTGCCCTGAACTCCGACATCTCCACCCGCCAGTTTATAGACGATTATCGATTTGTCCGCGCCATTGAGCCCTTTCACGCCGTCATACACGCACTTGTCGTTTGATGCCGTCCAATGCTTGGTTGGATCCGCCCGCATAATAGCCAGATTGTTGCGAACAACAGCTTGGCACTCCACGACTTTTTCGCGTGATTTCTGGATAATATCCGGGTCGCACATCGGATTGTCGCGAAGCGCTCTGGCATCCGAATCCTTGGCCAGTTTGTTCGCCAATAGCCCGCCGCCGATTCCTCCGCCGATGGCGCCGATCGCCGCGCCTATCCAGCCCGCGTTCTTGGACGCCCAGTCGCGCGAAGCCTCGCCCTTTTTAAGCTCTTCGCCCGCGACATATTCGCCCAGGATGTCGATGTCCCGCTCGCGCAGCCAGCTTCCGCACATTATCGCGTCGCCGAGCGCGAAGTAAGCGACCGGGCTCGACGCCAGGGATTTTTCGGTCTTTTCCAGCTCGCTTTTCTTGTTGAACGAATTTTCCAGGTTGGCCCAAAACTGCTCGAAACCATTTTTGCCGTTGTTTGCCTGATTAAAATCGTCCTTAAAGATCGTAATTTCCATTTTTTCGCCTTCAAGGAATCGCTTTATCGCGCGGTCCGAAGATGTCATCCGCACCTCGACCTGGCAGAACGCGCCGAAAAGATCGGCGGTGCCGGTTGGCTGCCGCTTGTCTTGCAATCCGAATGTCGCGTATTGCTCGGCATAATTGCGCGACTGGGTTATTGCCTTGTCCGTCGGTTCGCCTTCCGAATTGTTCGGGCCCGCGCCCGCTTGAAGCAATGTGAATCCCGTCATCAGTCCGGTCGTTGCTGACATATCTGGTCTTTTCGCCCAGAGATAAGTGCTGTTCATCGAACTCTGGCCCCTGTGGGCTTCGCACCTGTTTTTGACAATGTTCTGCTCTTTGGTCAGCTGGGCGCGGGCGGTCGCCGCGATGTCGGCGGTCAGATTCGCGAACAGGCTTGTTTCCTCGGCCGCGCAGCGGCTGTTCATCTCGCGCTCTTGGCGGGCATTTTGGATATTGTTCCCCTTTCCGGTTATGTCCGAGAAGCTCGACGACTCGTTCCACGAGCCCCAGGCGCAATCCGCCTCGGTGTACTTGTCCGCCGCATCTGTGCAAGTGGTCCCCCCGTCCTTGCAGGCGCCGATTGTTATCCCGCTGGCGGCGCAGTCTTTCTGGCGGCTTTGGGTTTCCGTAAAGGTATAGTTTTTCAGCGCGCTGCACGCATAGACCGTCTGGGTCTGCGATTTGCCGTCCGCGCTGGTCGACCAGCCGCTGCCCGAGGCCTCCGACCAGCTGGTCGACGGGTTCGCGCGAAGCGCGCCCGACAATGCTCCCCAGGCCCCGGCCGACGAGAAATTGGCCTTATTCGCTTTGGCGTATTCTATATCGAAGTATGCGTTGCAAGATTCCGAGCGCTTGACTGGGATAAGGCACAGGTCGCGCGCCATAACATCGTCAAAGCCCCCGGCCGCCTGGGCTGTGGCCGACAGGAATCCCGGGCTGCTTGCACTGCCGGTCGTTGTGCCATAGCCGCTCCAAAGGTCGGTCAGCGCCTTGTTGTTGTCATTTATATAACAATTCTTATAGCCTGTCCCGCATTCACGACGCACACAAGACTCGGCCTCGTTTCGACACTGCATAAACAACGCCTTCACAGTCGTTTCGTTGAACATCGCAGCCAACTCTGTGTTGAGCTTTCCGACGAGTCCGAACTTACCTGTGTCAGAGAATGCCGAGCCCGAGCCAGTTCCCCAAACCTCTGTCCACATTTTGAC
>JAISGC010000017.1 GCA_031263295.1 Rickettsiales bacterium | reverse complement strand
GACGGGTCCTTTCAGCAATTTATCCGCATAGGGCGCGCCGCATTCTTCGCAGACCGCCCTGCCCGTCTTCGGCGAAACAAACGCGAGCCCGTCCGTTCGCCCGCATCCTCCGCATCGGTCCAATGACAATCCGTATCCCAATTCCGCCAGCAATTTTATTTCCCATTCCAAATAATCGCCTCCGGAAAAATACTTCATCGTCGCGTCGAACAATTTCGGATAGGCCTCGCGCTCGGGCAAAAACGCCGCCAGCAATTCAAGGCACGCGTTCGCGTATTTCAAGGCCGCGGCATTGTTGAAAATCGCCGCGGTCAAATTGCGCTCGTTCTCGAAATGCAGCGCCCCAAGCTGCGAATCCAGACGCGCCGACCACGACGCGCGCCCGTATTGGCCAAGCAGGGCGCGACGCTTGGCGACCTGGCCCGCCTTGAAAACGCCCGCGACCAAGCCGTGCTCGCGAGTGAAAACCCGCCCGACCATATCGCGGTTTCCAAACGGCCGAAGGGCCACAATAATTCCGTTGCTTTCAATTTTCACACAATTATTATTGCACCGCTGGGAAAATCTTGCTAGCATAATTTCAGCGCCGGGTATTCCGGCGTTGGGCCTGAGAACCCGCAGAAGGCGTCAGACAAGACGGCAAAATCTCCAACATTGGTTGGAGTGCGCTTGAATACATTGAATAAAGCGTGCAATTCCTTCTGGATTGTTCTCAGACTCCAACCGCCTCCTAACATGGCGGTTTTTCGTCCTGACAAGCGAAACAAATCCGTCCTAACAAACGGATTCAATTTACTGCGGATAAACGAATCTCTACGCGGCGGTTCATCAGGCGGCCCAGATCGCTGTCGTTGTCGGAGATTGGATTGCTGCTGCCGCGTCCGGCAATAAACAATCGTATCGGGCGCACGGCGTGCCGCGCCAGATAGACCGCGACGCGGCGCGCCATATCCAGCGACATTTTCCGCGCCGCCGTCTGGTCGCCCATCGCGTCGGAGTATCCGGTTATCTCAATCCAGGTCCGGTCGAACTCGTTCAATATGCGCGCCAGGTCGCCCAGCAAATCGTCGCCCATTTTGGAAATCTCGGGCGTGTCGGTATAAATTATCGACGCGCGCACAAATGTGATTATTATGTCGGTGCCGATGCGCGCGATTTGGATTCCGGGCTTGCGCAATGTGTTTTCGAGCCGCAGTTCCAGCCGGTCCATATAGCCGCGCACCGACGCCGACGCGACCAGTTCGCCGCCCGCATCCTGATACAGCGGCCTTTTCGCGGCGCGGAGCGTCGCGCTGATTGGCTCGTTCGACGCGCCCGCCAGAATCCGCGGCCAAGACGCGCTCGGCGGAGACCGATAGGCGCAGCCTGCGAGAAGGAAAAATATCAATGCTTTCTTCATTTTATTTTTTTAATGACTAATGACTAATAACTAATGACTAATTTCTAATGAGCGGCAATTAGTAATTAGACATTAGTTATTAGTCATTAGTCATTAAAATTACCTTTTAATTTCTTTTAATGCCGGGTCTCCAAGGTTCAAGTGGACCAGCCCCATCTCCGCGACGAAGTCCGGCGAGTGTTCCTGCAACAATTTGATGCGCAGTTCCGTCCGGTTAAGCCGCGCGCGCAAGGCATCGATGCGCGCGTCCGCGGCGCCGACATTGCGCAGGCCGCGGATGTAATTTTGTATATTGGCCGCGCCGGTGAAAAATCCGACCCAGAGCCAGACGGAAAAAACTATCAGCGCGGCGCCGATAAACCCGTGCATTCCGCTGAACGCTCCGCGAAAGAAAACCGCCAAAGCCGATTTGATTTTTCCCCACATGCCAGTTATCATAGCACTATGGAAAAAGACTTTCAAGTTTTCGCCGCGCCCCTGGCGGGCATCACGGACCGGCCGTTCCGAACGATTCTGCGGCGGCTGAATCCGGGCCTGAAAATAATGACCGAAATGATTTCGTGCCACTCTATAACCGGGCATGGAGGCGGCCGCAACGACGACACATATTTTGACGAAAATACCGGCGCGCAGATTTTCGGCGCGGACCCGAAACTGATGGCGGACGCAGCACGCATTCTGGCGGACCGCGGCGCCGCCTGGATTGATATAAATATGGGATGCCCTGTGCCCAAGGTCGCGACGCGGGCGGGCGCGGGCGCGTTCCTGATGCGGGACCATCGGCTCGCGGGTCAGATTACGGCGGCGGTTGCGCGGGCCGTCAAGATTCCGGTTTCGATAAAAACGCGGCTCGGGTGGGATGATGCGCACCTTGATTCCGTCGAACTGATTCGCATCGCCGCCGACAATGGCGCGAAATGGGCCGCGGTGCACGGCCGCACGCGCGCGATGGGATATGCGGGCGTCGCGGATTGGAACGCGATTGCGGACCTTGTCACCCCGCGGCTTGACCGCGGGGGCCAGGCAAAAATCGCATTGCCGATAATTTTCAACGGAGATATAAAAAACGCGGCGGACATTTCGGCGGTCCGCGCGCTCGGGGCAATGGGCGCAATGATTGGCCGCGCGATGCTGGGCCGCCCGGATATTTTTAATCCGAAACCGGGCGCGGTCAATTCGGAATTGATTCTGGAACATTTGGAATTGATGATTGAATACTATGGAGAGCGCGCGGCAATCCCGATGTTCAGAAAGCACGCGGCCTGGTATGCTACGGGTCGCAGCGGTGCGGCCGCATTCCGCACGCGGGCGAACGGGATAACAACGGCGGCGGAGATGAGGGGAGCGGTAAAAGATTTTTTCCAAAATTAAAACAAACGATTGCAAAGCAATCGTTTGTCATTCCCGCGCAGGCGGGAATAGGGCCCTAAACCTTACATTCAGCCACTACTTGCTTTCACAAGTACATTTGTATGTGAAACAAGTTTTCCGTTATAAGGTTAAAAGCCCCATTCCCGCCTGCGCGGGAATGACAAAAAATCCTTTCAGGATTTTTTGTTTTGGTTTTCTCTAAAAATTAGGCAAGCCAGGCATACCGCCCAGGGCCTTCATCTGCGTTTTGGTTTGCGCGAACTTTTTCAACAGGTTCTCGACCTCGCGCAATGGAACGCCCGCGCCCTTGGCGATGCGCTCTTTCCGCGATGCGAAAATAATATCGGGGCGGCCGCGCTCGGCGGGCGTCATCGATCGCAGAATCGCCAGCTGCCGGTCGACGGCCGCGTCGTTGGCCTTTTCCTGAATCTGTTTTATCATTCCGCCGACGCCGGGAATCAATTTTAACAGGCCCGCCATCCCGCCCATTTTTTTCATCTTCTCAATCTGCCACATCATAGTATTGAGGTCGAAATCGC
Source organism: Rickettsiales bacterium (assembly GCA_031263295.1). Classification (GTDB taxonomy): domain Bacteria; phylum Pseudomonadota; class Alphaproteobacteria; order Rs-D84; family Rs-D84; genus JAISGC01. Next base: position 7,440 of record JAISGC010000017.1, on the reverse strand, counting down.
CGGACATCATTTTTTTCACGACGCTTTTCGCCTCGTCTTCCGAGACGACCGACTGCGCCTTTTCGACCAACGACACGACATCGCCCATCCCCAGAATCCGCGACGCGATGCGGTCGGGATGAAATTGTTCGAGGGCGTCGATTTTCTCGCCCGCGCCCAGCCACTTTATCGGCGCGCCGGTTTCGATGCGCATAGAAATCGCCGCGCCGCCGCGCGCGTCGCCGTCCGCGCGCGTCAGGACCAGGCCCGTGATACCGACGCGCTCGTTGAACTCTTTGGCGACTGCGACCGCGGTTTGTCCCTGCGCCGCGTCCGCGGTCAAGAGTATTTCGTCGGGATGCGATGCCGCCTTGATGTCGAGCAACTCCTTCATCATCGCGTCGTCGATTTGCAACCGGCCCGCAGTGTCGATTATCACGAGATACGAGATACGAGATACGAGATACGATTTCAATCGCGCCAGTATCTCTTTTACAGATTCGCCTTCGATAATCGGCAAGGACTCGACGCCCGCCTGCCGCGCCAAGACCGCCAGCTGTTCCCGCGCGCCGGGCCGATAAATGTCGGTCGAAACCAAGAGCACTTCGCGGCCCGCGTCTTTATAATATTTCGCCAGTTTGCCCGCGGTGGTTGTTTTGCCGGTGCCTTGAAGACCGACCAACATAATAATGTTAGGACTAGGACTAGGACCAGGACTGCCCAAGGCGGCGACCAACTCGTCATAAACAATCTTCGCGGCCATTTCGCCGGGCCGCGTGTTTTCGATAATTTTTTGCCCTATGGATTTTTCGCGCGCGGCGGCGACGATTTGCTTTGCCGCGCCGAGCGACACATCGGCCTCCAACAATGCGGTCTTTATTTCCGAGAGGGCGTCGTCGAGCGCCGCCGCCGAGAGCGTCGTCCGCCCGGTCAATTTCCGAAATGTCGTTTCAAGTTTTCGCGTCAGAGTGTCGAACATAGCGCAATCATAAAATAAAAAAACACAAGAGTAAAGGGCGCCGCAGCGCAGGGTGATGAGACCGGCGGCGCGACCCAATGCGGGTCTGCCGGAAAAATAAAACTTGCAATCGCCGCGCGCCGAGATTATAATGCCCCGCGAATCCAAGGAAATGGGTTCGGCGTCTTCAAAAACGCGCAAGCAGTCGGCCGGATTTTTGTCCGGACTAGATCCCGCATAAAAAAGCGGCGCCTGGCGCCATTTTTTTGTGCCGTCCGGACAATTGTCCGGTCCCCGCCCTAGGGCCGGGGAGCCGTCGGTTATGACACAGGGTTTCCCAAAGGCCGACGGGATCATTCTGCTTGGCTGATTTTTGAACTCCCCGACCGCCTTTTCTTGGCGGTTTTTTTATGGAGTTATTATGACGAAAGTTTCTGTTGTTGTTCCGGTTTATAATGTCGCGCCGTATCTGGCGCAATGCCTGCGCTCCATAATCCATAATACTTACAAAGACCTTGAAATAATAATCGTCGACGACGCGTCGCCGGACAACTCCGCCGAGATTTACAACGATTTCGCCGCCAAGGACGCGCGGATAAAAATTATAAAGCATGCAAAGAACAAGGGTCTGTCCGGCGCGCGCAACACCGGGCTCGACGCGGCGACTGGGGAATATGTCCATTTCTTCGATTCCGACGATTTCGTGAACCTCGACTATTACGGCAAAATGATGTCCGCGGCCGAGATGTTCGACGGCGCGGATATTCTGTCGGGCGAGGTGGAGTCATACAACGGGCCGCATTATCAGCAGACATTCCGCAGCGTTTCGATAATCACCGAGGCGATAACCAAATACAAATGCACGCGCGCGTTCGACAACTGCACGGTCTGGCGGCATATGTATCGGCGCGATTTTTTGGTCAGGAACAATATCCGATTCGCAGAGGGCCGGATATTCGAGGATATGCTGTTCACGCCCGTCGTCTTCCTGAAAGCCAACGCGGTCGTGACGGTCCCGGGCGCGATATATTTCTATGTGTATAACGGCGACTCGATACTGAATAAAAGATACACGCCGCGGCACAAGGAGCAGTATGAATACGGGATGGAAGCCAAGCGGAAATTCGCCGTAGCGAACGGCTTGAAAGCGCTGTTGGACTATGGCGGAAAGAAAAAGGAAAAATACCGGCTGTTCGGAATAATCCCGATAATCGCGATCAGATGGAACCGGACCCAAAAATCATACGGCGCATATTTGTTCGGACTGAATATGTGGCCGTTCAGATTATGGAGCAAGCAAGAGTCATGAGCATTGTCGGCAGAAACTTGTGCTTCGGATGCGGCGCCTGCGCTGCGGCCTGTCCGAAATCGGCGATAACGATGCGCGCCGACGATATGGGCTTCGCATATCCGGAGATAGATCCCCAAAAATGCGTCGGATGCGGGTTGTGCGGACGCGCGTGCCCGGCGCTGAACAAAACGGCGGAAAACAAATCAGGCGACACCTTTCAATACAGGCATCCCGATTGCGGCGGCTCGGCCAGCGGCGGCGCGTTTTACGGCCTTGCGCGCGCGGTTCTGGATGCGGGCGGCGCGGTTGCGGGAACCGTGTGGGGCAAAGACTTCAACCCGGAAACCATCATCGGCGATTCTATCGAGCAGATTGAAAAAATGCGCGGCAGCAAATATGTCGCGGGCGACACGAAGGACACATACCGCGCGGCGAAAAAACTGCTCGAATCCGGGCGGCCGGTCCTTTATTCGGGAACGCCGTGCCAGATTGCGGGCCTGCGCGGATTTCTCGGCAAGGATTACGACAACCTGATAACGGCGGATTTGGTGTGCTATGGCCCGAACAGCCCGGCGGTCTGGCAGAGGGCTCTCGGCGAGATGACCGGCGGCAGGCCGTTGAAAAATGTCTTTCTTTCCTGCGGCAAGCAAAAGGCCGTGTTCGAATACGACGACGGCTCTGTTGAATCGGACGAGTTTTATAAAAATCTTTTCATGCGGATATTCTTGCAGAACACATCGCATCGGCCGCGATGCCAGAAATGCCCGTTCGCGACGCGCGCCCGCGTCGGCGACATAACGATAGGCGACATCCACGCGTCGCCCGTCAAGGCCGACGGCATCAGCCTGGTGATGTGCAACACGGAAAAAGGCCTGCGGCTGTTCGAGAAAGCGGACTTCGCGATCAGGGAGCCGTTCGACATCGACGATAAGAGCAACCAGCCGATAAACTTTGTGGTCGGCGGCGCGACGCATGCCGGAATATCGGAGTCGGCCGCGGGGTTCGCAAAGCATTTTCAATCGGGCGCGAGTCTGTCCGAATGGTTCGGGAAAAAACGCGTCGGAATATTGAATTACAATATGCCGTGGGTCAACGATGTCAAATATGTGAACTATGGGTCCAGCCTGTTGGATTACGCGCTTGAAAGAGTTATCGCAAAGCTTGGATATGACGCGGCTACGATAAACAATTACAACACTTTCTGGGGCGGAGGGGATACCGATGTGTCGCCGAAATCGCGGGTGTGGCAGTTCCGCGAGAAATATCTGAACCTGCTCGGCTTCGTCGCGGGAAAGTCCGATTTGCAGGCGCACATACTTCCGAAACTGGATACCGTGGTGATCGGCAGCGAGCAATTGTGGGCCGAAACGCGGAATTATGTATTCTGGGGAGATTGGGTCTGCGGCAAGAAAGGGCTGATTTCGTATGCGGTCAGCTTCGGCGACGGCAAGATGCCGGACCCGGACGAGAAAAAAGTCAAATGCCTGCGCAGGTTCGACTCGCTCTCGGTCCGCGAAAAATCCGCGGTCGGGATTGTCAAGGATTACGCCGGGCTGGATGCGGAGCTTGCGCTTGATCCGGCATTGCTGATAGACGCCGAGGAGTATCAGCAGATAATCGACGGAGACGCGCCGCCCGCGCCCCCGGCCCGATACGCGGCGTTCTATTTCATATATCCGCAGCCGTTGACCGACTTGTATAAAAACGACAGCCTGCCGTTTATAAAATCGGAAATGGATTTGGTGAACGCATCAAAGGATGATTTCGGACCGCGCTCGTTCGGCGATTGGCTGAATATTATGAAGAACGCGGAGCTAGTGATAACGGATTCCTTCCACGGCGTGTGCTTCGCGATACTCTATCGGCGCAGATTCGTATACATACGGCGCGCGAGCTTCAACGAAAAAGTGTTTGATCTCCTCGACCGCCTCGGCCTCGGACGCGGTATGACGGCCGATTCCATATACGCCATAACCAGGGAAATGACGGAGGCGGACATAGACTTCGACGCGGCGCGGGCGACCCTGAACGAATTGCGCGGGCGCAGCATCGAATGGCTGAAAATCGCGCTGGCCAAAGAACCGGCTTGGAAGGCCGGGCTTGAAGGCAATCCTCCGGTCCGAAAAAAGACGCGCGGATTTTTCAGAAAACTGTTCCGAATGATAAGGGGTCGATAAAATGTTCTTTCTCCGCAGATTATTCCGGCGCGGGCCGAACGCGGACGCCGCCGAATGGGGTCATAAAAATGTCGTCCCGCGCTGGGCGGAATACAAGAAAAACGGCGTCGTGTTTCCGCATCCGGTCGGCATAGTCATAGGATCGCGCGTTGAAATCGGCGCCGGAACTTGGATTTGGCAGAATGTCACAATCGGCGCGAAAAAGCACCAGTTGGGTCTGTCGCCCGACGAAGAGGCGAAACGCTATCCGACTATCGGCAAGAATGTGATGCTCTATGCGGGCGCGGTTATCGTCGGACCGATACATATAGGCGACGGCGCAGCCGTCGGCGCAAACAGCGTGGTCCTCGGCGATGTCCCGGCCGGCGCGACGGTCGCCGGGAATCCCGCGAAAATCATCCGCAGTCAGGCGCAATAACCCGACACTTGCCACGAGAACGAAAACCCGCTGTATGACGCGTTGTTCGCGGTCGTGATGGCCGTTATCCCGGACGCGCTTTTGCCGCTGTATAAGGATGCGATGCTCAGCGCCTGGGCATTCGGAGCCGCGCTTATCGACGGCGTAAGCTGAAAATTATAGTTCGTGTCGCACATCTGAATCGGGAATTGAATCGGTTTTCCCGCGGCCGACGCAACGCCGGATGTGCTGCCGCCCTGCTCCACCCAGCCGGATTTGTATTTTCGGAACCAGGGGTTCGCGCCGGGCGCCGATTGCTCGACAACACGGCCCGGCTCGTTTTCCATCGCGGCGGTCAGCGACTGAACCGCCTCCGCCAATTGCGCCGTCGTGACCAGGTTCGACGCGTCGCCGAGCAATTCGCGCGCCGCCGCGACGCCCGCCGTCAGCTCCGGCAGAATCTCCGCATCGTCCAGCCCCGCGAAATCCGCGGCCAGGTCTTTCAAGTATTCCGTCATCCAGTCCGCGAACAGATTAAAGTCGCCGGGCCGCACCGCCGAAGTGCGCGACACAGCAACCAAGCGCTCGTCTATCGATACGCGCCGAATTATCGTTATCGTCGCCCCCGCCGCTGGCGGCGTCGCGAGAACGACGCGACCTCCGAAGTGCGCCGCAATTCCGAGGTCGTTCGCGGCCGACATCTCGGGCGTTTCGTATTCGGGCGCATCGGCCGCGGGGCGGACGCTGCATTCGATCGGCGCGCCGTTCACGAACGCGCGGATGTCCGCGGGCCGGAACCACTTGTGCGCAAAGTCAAACTCGGCCGAAACTCCATCGGCCGCATAGGTCATTTTATTCATATTGATTTCTCTTGGCTGTTTTATTGAATTAAAAATCCCGCGCAATGCGGGATTATCTGCGGGGCATTATATCACAAATCGGCATATTTTCCAAATTGCTTTTTCGTTTTTTTGTGCTACCCTGTCCGGGCTATGAACAACATAAAAATACGCGGCGCGCGCGAGCACAATCTTAAAGGAATCGACATCGACATTCCCAAAAACAAGCTGGTTGTAATAACCGGCGTGTCGGGGTCTGGCAAATCATCCCTCGCGTTCAATACCATTTACGCCGAGGGGCAGCGGCGCTATGTCGAATCGCTCTCGTCCTATGCGCGCCAGTTTCTGAATATGCAGAAAAAGCCCGATGTCGACCTCATCGAGGGCCTGTCGCCCGCGATTTCAATCGAGCAGAAAACGACCAGCAACAATCCGCGGTCGACCGTCGGAACGGTTACGGAAATATACGACTATATGCGCCTGCTCTGGGCGCGCGCGGGCGTGCCCCATTCGCCCATCACGGGTCTGCCCATCAAGTCGCAGACCATCCCGGAGATGATAAAGTGGGTCGAAAAATTGCCCGCGAAAACAAAAATCTTCGTGATGGCGCCGATGATTCAGGGCCGCAAGGGGGAATATAAAAAAGAGATGATGTTCCTGGTGAAACAGGGATACGCGCGCGCGATGATTGACGGCGAGTTGACGGATTTGGACCCGACGCCGGTTCTCGATAAAAATAAAAAACACGATATTTTCGTGATAATCGACCGGCTCGAAACAGGCGGCAAGGACTGGGAATCGCGCCTGGCCGCTTCGTTCGAGTCTTCGTTGCGCCTCGTCAAGGGCATAGTATTTGTTCGCCGTCTCGACACGAACGAAAACATTTTATTTTCGACCGAATATGCCTGTCCGGTGTCGGGCTTCACGGTTCCGAAAATCGAGCCGCGTCTCTTTACATTCAACGCGCCACAGGGCGCGTGCGAGGAGTGTTCCGGCCTCGGCGTGAAACTCAATATGTCGCCGGACCTTATCGTGCCGGACAAAACGCTGTCGATTCGACACGGCGCAATCGCGCCCTATTCGCGCAACGGCGCAATCACTCAATACGAAAATGTGATGGAGGGTCTGGCGAAAAAATACAAGTTCAAGATGACCACGCCGTGGGCCGATTTGCCCGCCGAAGTCCAGAACGCAATCCTCTACGGCACCGACGAAAAAATCGATATGGACTGGAACGGATACAAGTATCAAAAAGAGTGGGAGGGCATCGTCAATAATCTGGAACGCCGTTGGCGCGAGGCCGACAGCGATATGATAAAGGAGGCCTTGGCCGGATATATTTCTGAAACGCCGTGTCAGATTTGCGGCGGCAAGCGATTAAACATTCGCGCGCTCTGCGTCAAGGTCGGCGGGCTCGACATTATGGACGCCACAATGATGCCGGTCGAAAAATCGTTGGAGTGGTTTCGCGCCCTGCCCGCGCGGCTTGATAAAAAAGAAAACGAAATCGCGACGACGATTCTTCGCGAGATAACGACGCGCCTGCAATTTCTGAAAAATGTGGGCTTGGGCTACCTGACGCTCGCGCGGCTGGCGGGCACATTGTCCGGCGGAGAATCGCAGCGCATCCGCCTGGCGTCGCAAATCGGTTCGGGTCTGTCTGGGGTCTTGTATGTGTTGGACGAGCCGTCGATTGGGCTTCATCAATCCGACAACGATAAACGTTTGGAATCCTTGAAAGAGTTGCGCGATAAAGACAACACGGTCATTGTGGTCGAGCACGACGAAGACGCGATGCG
>JAISGC010000113.1 GCA_031263295.1 Rickettsiales bacterium | reverse complement strand
CGTGCCTTGGTCACGCCGATAATTATAAATGGTATGTTCATCACGCGCATAATCTGGCCGACGGGATCGTCCGGCATCCCGAGCTGCGCGGCCAGTTCCGGCCCTATGACGGCAACCGTCGATGCGTTGCGAATATCCGAATCGTTAAAGAACGCGCCGCGCGCCATCTCTATATTTTGGACGGCCATATAACTCGGGTGCCCGCCGATAAGCGAAGTTCCCCAGTTGCGGTTTCCATAGACGGCCTGGGCGCCGCTGTTCTGAACGGGCGTCGCGGCCATCACATCGGGAAGCCTCGCGATTGCGAGCGAATCCGAAATGGTCAGGGTATTCCGGCCCGCATTGGTCCGCACGCCGCCGGTCTGGGCCGCGCCCGCGCGCACCATAATGGTGTTGGTGCCGAGCGACGAGAACTGATCGTCGATTTGTTTCTGCACCGTCTCGCCGACGGCGACCATAATCACGACGGCCATAACGCCTATGATGATGCCGAGAACCGTCAGGAACGATCGCACCTTGCTGCCCGAAATGGACAGCCAAGATTCTTTAAGAATATCGCCGAATGTCATAATGGGAATTATAGCAGAAACGGGTTAAAAAATAAAACTTGACGACGGCGCCTAAAATGTATATACTTCCCGTATATACAAAGGTGTGCGATATGATGCAAGATACAGCCAAAGTTTTTATGTCCGGCAATTCGCAGGCGATACGGCTTCCGAAGAAGTATCGCATCGACGCGGACGAGGTTTTTATAAAACAAGAGGGCACAACGATTGTATTCAGCCCCAAATCTCACCATCCGTTGGCTGATTTTTTTGCGAAATATCCGCCGTTGCCGCCGGATTTTGACTTTGATCCAGTCCGTGATCGCCAGCCCGACCAAATCAGGGAGTTGTTCTGATGCAAAAATATATGCTTGATACGGATATATGCAATCATGCAATAAGAAATCAATCTAAAATACTAGCCCAAAGAATCTGCGAGTGCAAACCGAAGGAGCTTTGTGTCAGCGCGATTACAAGCGGAGAACTGCGATTAGAGGCACTGCGTAAAAAATCATCAAAACTTCTTGCGCGTGTGGAAGATTTCATATCAAATATTAGAGTTATAGGAATTGGAGAACAGGCTACAGAAATATACGCCGAAATTCTATGCGAAGTTCCAAAAAATGAGATTGCAGCCAACAAACGCAATGCCTTAGTCGCCGCGACCGCGATGGCCGAGGGCGCGGTTCTGATAACGAACAACGCGAAGCATTTTTCCAAAATCAAACGGCTTAAAACCGACTGCTGGCTTTGATAAAAATAAAGCTTGCAATGGGCGGGCGGGAATGCTATTATCCCCGGCGAATCCATAGGGAATGGGTTCGGTGTCTTCAAAACACCAAGATAAATACGCAGGGCGATTGCCCCGCGCAGATCCCGCATAGAAAAAGCGGCGCATTGCGCCATTTTTTTGTGCCATCCGAACGAAGGTTCGGTCCCCGCATTGGCCGGGGAGCCGTCGGTTATAAAACAGGGTTTCCCAAAGGCCGGCGGGATCATTTTTATCTTGTGATTTTGAACTCCCCGACCGCCATTTCCACGGCGGTTTTTTATTTGGGAAAAATTATGAAAGACAATAAAGAAAATATAACGATTTATTTTGTCGGCGCGCCGAAGATGACGCCGCTGACGGCGGTCGCGATAACCAGCATAGCGCTGAATACAAAGTCCCCGCTGGATATTTACATACTCGATTGCGATATGGCGGCCAACGATATGCGGATTCTCCAAGCGCATTGCGCGAAATACGAGAATATAAAAAATCTGCGCTTTATCGGCATCGACTGCGCCGAGTTCGAGGGCTGCGCCAAGTGGTCGGGTTCGTTGAGCATCTGGGCGCGTTTTTTGTTTCCGAAACTTGTCCCGGATGTGAAAAAGGCGATTTATTTGGACAGCGATCTGATTGCGATGGGCGACATCAAAACCTTGTGGGATTTAGATTTGGACGGATTTGCAATGGCGGCGGGGCCGGAGATCCATCTTGTTTCGCCGAACTATGGCGGTCCTTCCGAGTTCTATAAAAGGCTGGCGGCATTGGGCCTGTCCGAAAAGCATCTTTATTTTTGCAGCGGCGTGCTGGTTTTAGATTGCGACAAATGGCGCCGGAAAAACCTTGGCGATAAAGTTATTGAAATCGGTCGGCAATATGGGAAAACGATAATATACCCGGACCAGGATGCGCTGAATATCCTGTTTGGCGAGAATAAATACAAAGTCATAGAAGCTGAATTGTGCGCGACGACTTCGGATGCGATGTTCTTGGAATACGAAATACCCGAAAGATTCCACGATATGCAGAAACAGCTGGTCATCAGGCATTACAATTTTTGGAAGCCGTGGCAGGCCGATCAAATCGTGCCGCATTACGGCGCTTCCATTCCGCATGCGGATAATTTCTGGCATTATGCAAAATTGGCCGGACTGGCGGATTACTTCCTGTTTTTGCAGAACAAGCGCGACTTCAGCTCCCGTCCGCCCAGATTCAGACTGAAATTATTCGGCTTTATTCCGCTGATACGCGTAGAGACGCGCGGCCGCATTAAAAAGATTTATCTGTTCAATCTTATTCCGCTGGCAAAGGTGAAGGTATGACAAGCGATTTCCCAGTCGATCTGGTTTATTTATGGTCTTCGGGCAGCGAAAAGCGCTTTGCGCTGCGCGCGCAATACAAAACCGACGAAACGCCGCAATTTACAAAGGCCAGGATGCGCAACAATGGAGAACTGAAATATGCGCTTCGCAGCGTAGAGAGGAATCTGCCGTGGGTGCGCAATATTTTCTTTGTGATCGACGACAATGAATATCCCGATTGGCTGGACATTAAAAATCCGCGCGTAAAGCTTGTGAACACAAGCGAAATAATCGACAAAAAATATATGCCGGTGTTCAACAGCAATGCGATTGAGCAAAACATTTACAAAATCCCCGGGCTTTCTGAAAAATTTCTTATGTCCTGCGACGATATGTTCGTATTGCAGCCGCTCCCGAAAGATTATTTTTTCAATAGGCTTGGCCTTCCGATTTATCGGACGAAGAAATATATCGCCGCAATGGGCAGGGCTTATTCCAGACATATTGTATGGGTAAACAATATTATGTTTTATTTGATATGAAGGAAAGCGATGAACCGTATTTTTCGACATATCACGGCATTCAGGCGCATTCAAAAGCGTCGATGAAACATTGCGTGGAGCAATCGGAATTGGCGCCGTATTACGAACTTGCGATGAATGCCAGATTCCGATCCAACGCGGACATGGACCATATGATTTTTGGATATTATGGGAAAAGACGCGGAGAATACGAGCTTGTTGAAATTGAAGAGCATGAATATATTAGGGATGAAAATCGTAATTGTTTGGTAAAAAATCCGGCATGGGATGGAGATATACGACTGATGCTTGTCACGCAGCCGCATTGGTATAAAAAAATGCAAGGCGTAAAGCAATTATCGGTAAATGACAACGACAGCATCGATGTTCCTGAATCTTACTTTCATTTGTTCCGTCATTTTATGGAAAAATGGTTTCCGACGCCTTCGCAGTTCGAGAAAAAATGCGGCTGACCCGACCGCATTTTTTCCAAACGATGCATGCTATGCTGCGGGACCGGCGATGAACACCGCATTGTTCGCGCCGAAAATAATCCCGGTCTGATTTTTGTTCATAACCGAAATCTGCGTCGCGCTGCGGGTCGCGCCAACCATAGCGGTATTCACATTCGCCCCAGCGTCGCCGGTGCGCGATGTTATCGAAAATGTGTAATTGGCATTCGCCATTGCAATCGGCAGAGTTATAACCAGCCCGCCTGTCGCGGTTCCGCTGTTCGCAGTGATAAATCCCTGCTCGACTAATCCGTTTTTGTATTTCTTATACCATCCGTTGGTATAGTTCGTTCCACTCAAATTATTTGCGGACGCAATTATGCGGCCGGGGTCGTTATCCAGCCTTGTCGTCAGGGTCGCGACCGCCGCGGTCAGCTGCGCGATAGTCGCCAACGACGCCGTCGCCGCGGCGAGATCCGCCGTCGTGGCCAGGTTCGACGCATCACCCAAGAGAGCGCGCGTATTCGTCAGCAACTCGCGAGCATTTGCAACGCTTTCGGCCAGCATGGGCAGCGCGTCTATGTTCGCAATGTCAGACGACAAATCTTTCAGATATTCCGTCATCCATTCCGCGAACAGATTAAAATCGTTCGGCCGCACCGCCGCGGTTCGCGACACAGCGACCAAGCGCTCGTCAATCGACACGCGGCGCCGGATAACAACGGAGGCGCCCGCGATTGGCGGCGTTGCGAAAATCACGCGGCCACCGAAGTGCGCCGCTATGCCCAGGTCGTTCGCCGCGGCTATTTCGGGCGTCGGATATTCCGGCGCGGCGGCCGCCGGAACGACCGCGCATTCGGTTTCGACGCCGTTCACGAACGCGCGGATGTCGGCGGGCCGAAACCACTTGTGCGTAAAGTTAAACTCGGCCGAAACTCCGTCGGCCGCATATTTTATGCTGTTCATATTTGATTACCTTGTTTTATTGAATTAAAAAGCGCGCCGGATGGCGCGTTCTCTGCGAAGATTATATCACATCCGCGTTTTTCAGTCAAGACGCGCCCGCCCGACTTTGACATTTTTCGGCGCTGTGATAACATTCTCAACCATAATGAGAAAAATATTCTGGTCCGTTTACGGGCCCCTTAAAAGCTTATCGCGCCGTATAAAATCCAAAACCCTGCGCGGCAGGCTGCGCGGGCTGGAAGACAAAATCGACCGCCTGGCGGACATCCTGCGCTATTCGATAGACATCCGCGATATGCGCGCGGCGCCCGCGGACGAGCCCGTCGACCGGCTTCCCGAATTGCGGCTACTGCAATTGGCATCGGCGAAGGCGCTGGCGCGGTTCGATTCGTTCTGCCGCAAAAACGGCCTGAAATACTTTCTGTATTACGGAACGCTGTTGGGCGCGGTGCGGCACGGCGGCTTTATCCCGTGGGACGACGACATAGATTTGGGAATGCCCGCGGAGGATTGGCGCCGCCTGAACGAACCGGCGATGCGTGATAAATTGTCCGCGATTGGAATGGACATAACGGCCGCGCTGTCGAGTTTCGACTGGCCGTATAAAGTATCTTTGCACGGAACGCCCATCGCGCTCGACATATATCCGTTCTATGATTATTCGGAAAAAATGGATCGGGCCGAGCACGCGCAATTTCTGAAAAAATACGCGGCCCAGGCGGATAAAATCCGGTTGATGCTGCGCTGCGGCGGCGACGCCGCGAAGGCCATCGAAAAAATGTCGACCCGATGGCTCGGCGGCCGGGCGCCGGACAGAAGGGGCGGCGATATGATACGCGGCCTGGAATATCCGCGGGCGGATTACGATGTAGTGCACCCGCGGGCCGAAATACTGCCGCTCGGAACGATAAAGTTCGAGGGCCTCGATTTGCCGCGCCCGGCGGATGCGGACGGATTTTTGTCGCGCCTGTATGGAAACAATTATATGGATTTGCCGAAGCGGATGTTTAATCACAGCCTGCGCCTGACCCGCGAAGATGTCGTCGGGTTGCGGGACTTTCTGAAATCCAATTGACAATCCGCGGGCCGAG
>JAISGC010000030.1 GCA_031263295.1 Rickettsiales bacterium | reverse complement strand
TACAACATTACGGAGCGCATGCCGCGTGGTGGACCCCTCATTGGGAGGGGGGCCCGGCGACGCCGGGCGGGGTGGTGGCGAAGACCGGCACTACCTGCGACAAGCACCACCCCGCCGCCCTTCGGGCGGCACCCCTCCAAAGGAGGGGAACACCACGCGGAATGCTCTCCGTAATTTTTTACTCCCCCAACCCACCCCTCACAATCGCACCGACCTGCCACGCGCCGTCCGTGATTATCGAATTGTGATTATATCCCGGCAACTCGAAAAATCTCCCGCCGGTCGCGCGCGCGAGTTTGCGCCCGAGCGTCGGCCGCGTCGTCCTGTCGTTCGCGCCATAGATAAATGTCGCCGGGCATTTTATCTTGTGCGCAAGCGGCATAATATTAAAGTCGAGCGTCCGCGCCATATTCTTTTTCATAATTTCAGAACTTTGCGAATAGTCCGACGCGCGAAATCGCGCGCCCGAAAAGCCCATCGCCTTGGCCAGTTTTATCAATGGCCGCAATGCGCGGAAAATCCAGCGCCCGCGATTGCTGCCCGACACAACGAAAATCCCGCGCACAATATCCGGATGCCGAGCGGCCAGCGCGACCGCGACTTTGCCGCCGAACGAATGCCCGACTATGAACGCGGGCGCGTCAATTTGCGCCGCGACCCAGTCCGCAAAGTCCGCGACGCTGCGCACCGCATCCGTCGGAAAATCAAGCATCTGCGCGTCGCCGCCCACGATGTCCGCAATCGGCGCCAACGCCGCGGCCGGATTCAGCCAGCCGGGAAGATATATTATTTGCATAGCGGGTCCTTTTGTTTTATGATTGCACACAATCGAAGGAGTTTCAATTGCAAAAAATAGCGGTGTTTTTCGGCGGCAAATCTTACGAGCACGATGTGTCGGTGCTGACCGGATTGCAGGTTTGCCAGGTGCTGGACCCGACCAAATACGAGGCCATTCCGGTTTATGTCAACAAGGTCGGGCGGATGTTTATCGGGCCGCAACTTATGAACATAAAGTTCTATCCGGTGCAGGAGTTTTCGGAATCGCAATTGACCGAGGTCGTCATTCCCGTCGGCGAAACATATCCGGTTTTGCGCACGCGCTTTGGAATGTTCAAGAAAAATATTGCCTTCGACGCGGCGTTCCTGGCGTTCCACGGAGCGGACGGCGAGAGCGGCGGATGGCAGGGGCTGTTCCAGGCGGCTGGTATTCCGTTCACGGGCGCGTCGGTCTTGGCTTCGGCGGCATCGATGGATAAAAAAATCACGAAAGATATTTGCCGCGCGATTGGAATAAAAGTTTTGGACGATGTCTTGTTGCGGCGTCCGCGCGCGGACTTTTACGATGTGAAAAAATTGTTGAACGACTTCGCGTTGCCGTTCCCGGTTATGGCAAAGCCGCTGTCGTTGGGAAGTTCCGTCGGGATTCACAAATGCGCGAACGCGGCTGAATTGGAGGCCGCGGTCGTTGAAATATTCAAGCTCGGCGACGATTGCATCGCGGAGCCTTTCGTCGAAAACCTGGTCGAATACAACATCGCCGTTATGAAAAATAAATCGGGCGAGATAATCACAAGCGCGATTGAAAAACCAGCGCCCAAGGGTCAGATGCTGACCTTCGCGGATAAATACTTGGCCGACGGCGCAAAGAAAAAGGGAATGAAAAAGGGCGCGGTCGCCGCTATGCCGAGCTGGCAATTGATTGAATCGCGGCGCATCTTTTCGCCCGATTTGTCGGCGTCCGACGAGGCGCAGATTCGCGATGATGCCGCGCGTATTTTTGCCGAACTCGGCGCGACTGGAACGCCCCGCATCGATTTTATTTCGGACGGCCGCGAAATATGGCTGAACGAAATCAATCCGATCCCGGGCGCGTTCGCGTTCTATCTCTGGGCCAAATCCGAGCATAAAATGAACTACCCCGAATTGGTCGAGACGATTCTGGCGAACACTAACTTCGACGCGACCAACATCGACCTGAAACAAAGCGCATCAAAGGTGTTCAAATGATAAATTATATTCCATACGCAATCGCGGCGTTGATGCTCGTCTTCGGCTATCGGCGGTTGCTGGTCGCGATGAAGTTTATGCAGCAGGATAATTATTATAACAAGCGCCTGTTCCGCTTCGCATACTTGAAGCGCAATATGATTGATACGCGCGTGTCGTTGCCGATATTGGCCGCCGCGATTGTCGCGCATTTCGTGCCGAGCGTTTGGTGGTGGGCCGTTCCCGCGGCGGCCCTCGCCGTCCAAATCCTGCGCGAGCGGAATCCGAAAAAGTCCGGCATCAAGCCGCTGGTTATGACCGCCCGCGCAAAGCGAATGTTTTATACCGCGTTTGTTGTTTGGACTATCGCCGTCGCCACGACAATACTATTCACTATTCACTATTCACTATTCACTTATGCTGCTATGGCTTTGCTTGCGCCGATGTTTATTATGGCGGGCAACACTCTGATGTCGCCGGTCGAATGGAAAATAAATAAGAAGTTCATAGACGAGGCCAAGGCGCGGCTGGATCGGTTCAAGCCGCTGACCATCGGCATCACGGGCTCGTTCGGCAAGACTTCGATGAAAAATATTCTGCATCATATTTTGTCGACCTATTCGTCTTCGTTCGCGACCAAGCGCAGCATCAACACTATGATGGGAATCGTGCGCGTGATTCGCGAGGAAATGACGGCGGCGCCGAAATATTTTGTCGCCGAGATGGGCATCGGCGATCGCGGCCAGATGCCCGAGCTGGTCAAGTTCATCAACCCGGATTTCGGAATCATAACCGCGGTCGGCGCCGCGCACTTGGAGAACTTCAAGCGCGTCGATGCCGTCGCGAAGGAAAAGTTCCGCCTGTCGAAGTTCGTCGCGAAGAAAGGCGGGCGCACGATAATCAACGCCGCGAATATCGACCCGGAGTTCATAAAAAAATACGCCGCGCCGAATGATATTATTTTCACGGGCAACGAAGTTTCCGATGTGCGCCAGACGGCGGACGGCCTTTCGTTCATACTTTCCTATGAGGGAAAGAAATATGAAATCTCGGCGCCTGTGTTCGGAATGCATCAGGCGCAGAACATCGCGATTTCGTTCATTATGGCGCGGCTGATTGGCGTCGAAGCCGAACCGATTATCACGGCATTGAAAACATTGAAGCAGACCGAGCATCGCCTCGAAGTCCGCGAAGAGGGCGGCTTTGTTGTTCTGGACGACGCGTTCAATTCCAATGTGAAGGGCTTTGTCTCCGCGGTGCAGACGGGCGCGGCTATGAAAGGCGCGCGTCGGCTGATTCTGATAACGCCCGGGATGGTGGACCTCGGCGAACTGCACGCGGCGCAGCACGCCGAGGCGGGACGGGCGGCGAACGCGGCCGCCGATATTGTCATCGCCGTGAACCCGTCGCGCATCGAAGATTTCATTCGCGAAATCGCGGCGGATAAATTGGTCCGCGCGGCATCGCTCGCCGAGGCGCGCGCGTGGTTGGCGGCGAACGCTCGCCCCGGCGAATTGGTTCTTTATGAAAACGACCTGCCGGATGTTTATATTGAGAAGGTGAGGATATAGATTCCAGAGTCAAAACCAAAACAAAAAATTGCAAAGCAATTTTTTGTCATCCCGCGGCTTGACCGCGGGACCCAGGTAAATCGGCGAGCGCAGCGAGCACTTTATTATGTCGCGCTTCGCGCGTTCGTTATTACCTGGGCCCCGCGGTCAAGCCGCGGGGTGACAACGCTTTAATGTTGTCTTTTATTCTGGAATATTTCCAACCTCTCCCGCGTCTTCGCGTCCAGCTCGAAGCCGCCCGATAGTATCGCCATCGCCGCGTAGAGGCGCGCATATTCGCCGTCGTATTTCTGCTCCGGGTCCCACTGCTTTTTATCCAGCAGCCATTTCTTGTCCGCGAATTTGAGCGCGGGCGCCAATGCGTCGACCGAGGCCAGGAAATCCCCGGCGAAATCTTTTCCGTCGAACATGGCGCCGCCGCTGAACTTGTCGAACGCGATGCGCCGCGAGTCGTCCGCGAAGTGATATTCCGCCGAGGTCAGAAAATCAATTGCCGCGTTTGTCTCCGGATCTTGCGGCGCCCAATAATCGGACATAACGCCTTTTATATAGTCCCATTTCATGCCGTATCTCGCAAGATTGTAAAACTCGGATTTGGCCATCACGCTTTGATACAAATTATTATGCGCGGGCAGGCGGAAAGTTATCGCCTCGATCTGCGAATTGCGCAACAGATGCCGCGCGGTCAAAATCGCCCGCAATGCCGACAATTCGTGAACCAATAAAACCACGCGGTCCGGCCGCAATCCGGACCTGAGCACCGCCAGAAGATTCTCATAAGTCGACTGCGAATATTTTTCCGTCCACGCGATTTTTGCATGCGGCATCATCGAAAGATGGCGCGAGATTTTCTCCGATACCGGCTCGCTTTCTTCGAGCATCGGCTCGTATGCCCGGCTGGTTATTCCGAGCGCCTTCCAGTTCGCGCGTTCGAGAAAGTGAATCCCGCGGCCTTCGATAAAATGCCGGAATTCGGGGCTGTGCCCGCCGGTCAGTATGATGCGTTCGGGATTATGCCGGGCGATTTCATGCGCGATGACGCTCGCAAACGGACTGCCCAATGCGATCAGGGTCTTGCCGGAGGCATCGACATTCGCGGTGTCTTCTGCGCGCATTCCGTCCAGTAAAAAGTCGGCGTATTTTCCCGAGCCGGGAAGTGATAATTTTTTGCGTTTTTCCATGATGCCGAAAAGACTAGCATATTTATTTGCAGTTGCAACTTTTTATGCTAGGATTCCGCAATGAGCGAAAAATCCGGATTTGTTGCGATTGTCGGGCCCACGAATGCGGGCAAGTCCACATTGCTGAATCATATTATGGGCCGCAAGGCCGCGATAGTTTCGCACAAGGTTCAGACCACGCGGACGCAACTGCGCGCGGTCAAAATGATTGGCGAGACGCAATTGGTGTTCGTAGACACGCCCGGGATTTTTAAGGCGGCGCGCAGGCTGGACCGAGCGATGGTCAAGGCCGCGACGGATTCTATGTCGGATGCGGACGCCGTCGTGCTGCTGGTTGACGCGACGCATGGGATTACGGAAACCATTCGGGATATTGCGAAGATTCTGCCGGCGAAAAATATTTTCGCCGCGATAAATAAAGTCGATGCGGTTTCCAAAAACGATTTGCTACCGGTGGCGCAGGAATTGTCGGAACTGGCCAAGTTCGACGAAATATTTTTTATCTCGGCCGCAAAGGGCCAAGGCATAGAACCGATGCTGGCGGCGCTCGCGGCGGCGATGCCCGAGCATCCGTATTTGTTCGACGCCAAGGATTTGGTCGATGTGCCCGACGGCCTGTGGCTGGCCGAAATAACGCGCGAGAAAATATACAAGTTTCTGCACCAGGAACTGCCCTATCACATTCACATCTCGACCGATAAAATCGACACCGACGCCGACGGAGTTCTCGAAATCGCGCAGACTATTTTCGTAAAATCCGACGGGCATAAAAAAATAATCATCGGCAAGGGCGGCGAGCAGTTGAAGCAAATCGGCACCGAGGCCCGGCGCGAGATTCAGGACGAATGGGGCGTGAACGCGCGCCTGAAACTATTCGTCCGCGTCGAGGATTGGGAAAACTCGCCGGAGAGATACGAAGAGCAAGGATTGAGCTATGTTAAATGACCTTATAAAAAACGCAGAGACGATTGTAATTATCGCGCACAAAAATCTTGACGGCGACGCCTTGGGCGCGGTGCTGGCCATGGGGCATTTCATCCGCAATGTTTTTAACAAAGATCCGATTCTCGCGCACGAGGGCGTCATCCCGGACAACCTCCGCTTTATGTCCGGCGGATGGTGGCTGAAAAAAGCGAGCGACCTGAAAGAGCAAATCTTCGACCTGGCCATAGTGCTCGACACCGCGGATATAAATGTTCAGGTCGACGACGACGCGCGCGCCATAATCGCGAACGCCAAAGCGCGTCTGAAAATCGATCATCATCCGAACAGCGTTCCGCTTGACGGCGAAAATATAATTCTGCAAACATCGGCGACCTGCGAAATCATCGCGAACATCGCGATTGAAAACGATTGGGAAATCACGGCCGACATAGCGAAGTTTCTATACACCGGAATCTACACCGACACGGGCGGCTTCGTCCACGACTACACCACGGGGGCGACTCTGCGGCTGGCCGCGCTGATGATGGAGAAGGGCGCGCGCCAGGACTGGATCGCGCGGCGCCTGAACGAGCGGCCGATGACTACATTTCTGAACAACGCCGAGACGCTGGCGCGGACGCTTTTTTCCGAAAATAAAAAAATCGGATACACTACTTTTTCGGTCAAGAAAAACAGCGAGGGCGACCGGCCGCACCGCGAGACCGGATGGCTGCACGCGAACATTCTGGCGGTGAAGGAAATCGACGCGTCGGTCATATTCAAGGAGCTGGACGCGGGCGAGCCTTTGGTTCACATTTCATTGCGCAGCAAGTATCTGCCGATAAACGGATTCGCGGAATCCTTCG
>JAISGC010000111.1 GCA_031263295.1 Rickettsiales bacterium | reverse complement strand
CAAAGTGCAAATTGCAAAGTTCAATGACAGCCTGCCGAATGCTCTGATGCCTTTTCGCAAGCTCCCATTGAACTTTGCACTTTGTAAATTGAACTTTTTCATTGTTTTCTCCCTGTTTTTGTGTGTTGTGCGATGCCTTCCGGCTGGTGTTCCCCTCCTTTGGAGGGGTGCCCCTGCGAAGCAGGGGCGGGGTGGTGGCGAAGCGTGGCACTGACAAAACCAAAACAAAAGTTTTTGCAAAAAAACTTTTGTCATTCCCGCGAAAGCGGGAATAGGGCTTTCAACCTTATAACAAAAACTTGTTTCACATACAGATGTACGAGTGAAAACAAGCATTGTCTGAATGCAAGGTTCAGAACCCTATTCCCGCATTCGCGGGAATGACAAAAAATTGCTTTGCAATTTTTTGTTTTGGTTTAGGCACAGCGCGTTATCGCCACCACCCCGGCCGCTTCGCGGCCACCCCTCCAAAGGAGGGGAATACCGCGCGTCAGGCACGGCTTCGTCGGGAAAATTGAAAATCGGCCGGGGGTAGTAAAATCATAAATAAGAATGATCCCGTCAAGATTGCTCGTGGCGGCCCCCGACCATAGCGGGTGTCGCGTAAAAAAACGGCCGAACGGCCGCAAAGATTTTACGCTCGGATGACGGCGCCGAAAATGCGCCGCTTACTTATGGGATTTACTAAGTCCCGAACGCAAGTTTCCCAACTCGGTTCCCGCCCATTTTATATTTTATGGCAAATCAAAGCAAGACAATTTTATAACGACCGGCCCGCGGCTGAAAAATTGGGGGATTGAGAAATAAAAAAACGGCGCGGGGCCTCTACCATCCGGTGGTGGCGCCGCGCCGAAAAACAATTGGATCCAGGCATGCGCCCTCCGCTATACAGCAGCGACCCGTGCAAAGCCATTTGTTATTAAAAATGCGATGCAAAATCTCCGCCATTCGGCAGTGGTTTTGCATCACATATCGATATTCTATTATTTTTTGCGCGTCAAGTCAAGATATTTTTTATCTTTCGTTATTACTATTATTCTTTTTATTTTGCTGCGTCGCAAATTGAATTGTTGTTTTATGTATCCTATCGCTATCTTTTCGCCAAGCTTGACTCGCCGCAAATCGAAAATCACATTCTGGGATTGCCGCTCGGCGCTACGATAATTATTTTCAATTGTTCTTTTACTATCGCCGCACGGTGCCTTTATTTCCCAACGCGTTCCGTTCATAAGCATATCTGGCGAAAAAACGCCTTTCATATAACTCGGCGGTAGAAACTCAACATCGTTTCCGAGCGCGGCAAAAAACTTTCCCGTTTCGATTTCGTGCGGCTCCGGAATGGCTCCAAGCGGAATAATTACTTTTCCAGGTTTCATTTTTCGACCTCCCATTCGCACTCGACGACTGCGTGGGTGGCGGAATCGGTTCGGATTGTGTGGCGCGTTGCGACGCCGCCCGACGGGGCGGGCGCGATGGAAAAGGCGACGGAAACGCGGGCCGCGCCCGCGGGGATTTCTTTCTTAAAATTGATGCGCAATCCGCGCAACTTGTGCGACATCAAAAAGTCATAGCCCAAACTCTCGGTCGCCCACAAGACATAGACCGCGTTGTTCACATGCTGGTTCACATCGATGTCGTCGTATCGAATATCGAAATCGCGCGCGCCCGATTGCGCGCCCAGCTCGTCGGGCATCTTGTCGAACGGCGCGTCCAGCGCCCGCTCGGTCAGGCTGTTCCATTCGGGCAGTTTCTCGGTCAGCTTGACCGGCCGCCGCGTGGTGAGATCTATCATAATCCACTGGCTGCTCGCGCGAATCAGGGGGCGGCCGTCGGCTCCGCGAACCTCGAAATCGCGGACCGCGCGCAGCGCCTCGTGCGGCAGCGGCCAGGTTATGAATTGCAGCTCCTCCTTGTCGTCGGGCATCTGCAAAATCTCGATGTTATAATGAGTGACGACCCAGGTCATATTGTTGGACAGGCAAAAAGCGCGACCCGCGCCGAGCAATGTGGCGTGAATGTCGGCGACCGCCTGCAATTCCTGCATCATAGAAACGGGGCGCATCCGTCCGTCGCGCGCGATTTCGGCGGTCGCGATGCGCTTTTTCATTTGGAACTTGTCGGCGCGCAATGCCGGGGTTTTGCCGCGCGCGAACCGCCGCAGGCGCACAATCATCCGCCGCGCGCGGCGGTCCAGGCGGCCGGCCATCTGCTCGACCGACCGGCGCAGTTCTTTTATTTGTTCAGGGATTTGCATCGACGCCTTCTATCTTGGACAGGTCGTCGTCGACCTGAACCTCGCCCAGGTCTATGTCTTTCGGGATTTCCAGAATGTCTTCGATTTTTTCCGCGGCGGCGTCGACCTCGATTTTATTTAAGACCGCATACTCTTGCGCCATCCGTTCCAGCGCGCGGAGATACAGCTGGCGCCCGGAGAAAGTCATGGTATCGGTCGCGGACCGGCGCTGCAAATCGCGTATGACCTCGGCGATTTTCATCGGATCGCCGCTGTTGATATTCTCTTCATAAACGGCGGCTCGGCGGGACCAAATCATCCGTTTCGTCCCGGCCTTGTCTTTGGCGCTGTGAATCGCGTCCAGCATTTTTCTCTGCGAGACCAGCGGCCGCAGGCCCGATATTTCGGCGCGTTCCAGCGGCACGCGAAGCGTCATCGCGTTCTTTGGAAAATCGATGACCAGCATCTTGGTCTTCTGTCCGGCGACGACGATTTCCTCGGTGCGGGCGAGTTTGCCCACGCCCTGCGTCGGATAGACCACGAACTGGCCGTTCTTGAACTCAATCTGTTTTTTTGCTGTCATAACAATGGGATGTTATCATAAAAAGAAGCGTTTTTCAACTTTGTAATGATAATAATGATTCCAGAGCGCAATTCCCCTTCGCTGGCGAACACGCACTGGCATCGGCCGTAGGCCGATGACGGGGTAGTGGTCCTGCCTAAATAATAATTTTCCACTACAATTCCGCTCTACCAAGAGAATCTGACGCTTTATAAATCCTCAACCCTTATCTCTCTCCCGCCGATGCAGTGCCAAATAAAGTCGTTGTCGTTTATCGGAAACCGCGGCGCGTCGTATTCGCGGATTCTCGGATTCTGCGCCTTGACGCCGCGACTTTGTTCATAGGCCGCGATGTGCTTTTCCATAACATCGGACAATAAATCTTTCAGCGAATCATAGCGATGAATGCCGTTCTGCTCGTCCCAAGAATGCTCGAACCAATAAAACCCGCCGTCGGATTCGAAGACAAGAAATGTATGCGTCTGATAGTTGTTCCAAAGCTCGCCCGGCGCGCCGCTGTTGTTATCGATGAAGTATGTCTTGCAGGGGACGCCCCGTTCCTTGAACAGATGCCGCGCCAGCTCCACCTGTTCCCAGCATTGCCCCATCCGGCTTTGCAGAACCTGCTCCGGCGTCTGCATAACAAAGCCGGAATACCTTATATCCCGGAAATCATTCTTTAATATAGAAGATGCGGTTTCGATTATTCTCATAATTGGTCAGTGTCTTTCTTGAATAGCCCAGCCTTCGCCCTGCGGGCTTCGGCGGGCACTCGATTTTTTAATCCTCACTTCGTTCGGAAAAAATCGGTGGTGCGGCCGGCGCGATTCGAACGCGCAATCCCCGCCTTCGGAGGGCGGTGCTTTATCCAGTTGAGCCACGGCCGCAGTCCCGCGATTATACCCTTGCGTTCTCGCGAAATCAAATATAAAATCCGGTTTATGAAAATATTCGCATTTTTGTTATTGCTCGCCGGTTGCAACGCCGTCAATATCAAGCCGCATTCACTCGACAAATCGCAGATTATTTATGCCGACCGCGGCGGATACACTATGAAATACGCGGTCAAGGACGAGCTGGACAAGCGTGGATATACAATCAAGGTAGCAAAGATTAGCGGGTATGCTGATGGCGAAGTGTCAGACATTGTCATAAGCGAAGCTCCCAAAAACGCTAGATATGCAATCCGTGTGCAGGAGCGCACGCCGACATTTCTCGGCGGGCCGCTGTTCTTCTCGCCTATCTGGTGCGCGTTCAACGGATTCTGGTGGTGGGAGTTCAATGTCTCGATTGCGGACCAGAAAACCGGCGAGGAGCTTTTGGCCTGGACCGGCCGCGGCTGTCAGAACAGCAGCATTCGCCGCCTGCGCCGACTTATCGACGAGTTGGAGCAGAAATAATCGGCTTGCAATTTCGCGCGTTTATTTGTATAAATCTCCGGCTTGAAAAAGGAAAATAATGAAAATAATCATAACGGCGATGGCCGCGATTCTGGCCGCCAATGCGGCGATGGCCGATGACGGCGACAATACGCTGCTGGGGCGCAACAGAAATCAAATCGGAATATCCGTCGGATCCAAGTTCGATGTGCACGACGGGCCGTTCGTCGCGCCGATGGCCGCCACGATTCAATATTCGCAGCCGTTGCAGGTCTTCCGCATCGACAGCCGCATCAACGCGCAATTGACCGGCAAGTTCGGCAAGGACACGACGGGCGCGCTGACATCCCCGGCATACGCGATTTATGCGGTCCAGTTCGACATAGCGCCGATTTCAATCGGGCGGTTTTATGCGGGCGTCGGCGTCGGCGCGGGCGAGCGCACATGGGGCAAAAAAGAGGACGGAATATCAAAGTTTCTGTTCGGACAGAAAGCGTTCGTCGGATACAAGTTTGCGGAAAATTACGCGGCCGAGTTTT
>JAISGC010000101.1 GCA_031263295.1 Rickettsiales bacterium | reverse complement strand
GAACCATTTCTCGAAATTGTCCGCCAGATTCTTGTCGATTTTCGCCGGAAAATCCGCGGCCATTCGATTGTCGCCCCGCAGCTTGTATTTCCCATATACAAGAAAGCTCGTCGGCGCGCACAGAAGAACAAAAAATATAATCAAAAAAATCCTATTCGAGCCGCGCATGGCGGAAATCATACAAACAGAAACATCTTGTTTGCAATAAAAAAATATCTTTAATATACTATGCGTTATGAAAAAGAAAATATCGTTTGTTTTGGCGTCGTTTTTCGGAATCGGATATTTGCCGGTATCCGGGACGGCGGGAAGCCTGGCCGCAATGCCGGTTGCGATGGCGGCCGTGAAGCTCGGTGAATTGGTCGCAGTCTTGTTCTCTAAAACGATTGCATTGCCGCCGGTTGCGGCAGCTTGGTTCGGCGGGCTAGTCGCGATTTTGGCGCTTGCGGCCGCGATTTATTTTGTTGGCGTTTGGGCGACGCGAGAGGTTCTGAAATACACCGAGCACGATCCGTCCCTGGTCGTGATTGACGAGGTAGTCGGGCTGTTGATTGCCTGTCTGCCGATTCCGATATTCTTTGGAATATGGTGGTGGTCCGTGCCGCCCTATTGGGTAGGCGCATTTTTGCTGTTCCGCCTGTTCGATATTTGGAAGCCGTGGCCAGTGCGCTATTTCGACCGCAAAGTCTTGAACGCCAGCGGCGTGATGCTGGACGATGTTATGGCCGGAATTATGGCCGCCGCCACCCTGTCGATTATTATTGCAATTGCTTGACTTCTTATTACATTTATAATAATATATATTAAAACCATAAGGATTTTGCAATGAATACACCTGAAATGAGCGTTATACAAACCCGCGTGCCCGTCAAAGTTCGGCGCAGTTTTGAGTCTGTTTCCGAAAGAATCGGCATCAGGCCGACCGATGCGATACGCATTCTGATGAACAAATATATTGACTATAACGGCTTTCCGTTCGAGGTCGCCGCACAGCGCGAGGAAATCCCCAACGCGGAGACGCGTGCGGCGTTCGAGGCGTTCGAGCGGGGCGACCGGACCGGCTTCAAGTCTTTTAAGACATCGGATGAGTTTAGGAAATATGTGGAGAGCCTATAAATGTTAAACAGAGAAACTGATCCGCGGTTCATAAAAGACCTTAAACGATACGGGAAAAAGCATTATGATTTTTCCAAGATGCATGCGATTATCGATGAGCTGGCCAACGACAACTTCATTATGGGCAAAGCCCATAATAATCACGCGCTGGTTGGCAATTGGACCGGTTATTGGGAACTCCACATAGAGCCGGATGTCCTTTTGATTTACAAACGGGACAAAGAGAACCTTTATCTGTTTCGTCTGGGCAGTCACGACGAGCTGTTCGAATAGCCCTTCCGCGCCCGGGCGCGCGGCGTTGCGGGCCGAAAATCCGCCAAAAACCTGCAAAAACACAAAAAGTCAATCTATTTATTTTACAAAATCCGTCGCGCGGCGCTCAAAATCCACCTTGATTTGTGATAAAATACGGGGCGTGAGAGATGTGCGAAACAAGATTTTTGCGGGCGATTGCCTGGCCGTTATGCCGGGGATTGCGGACGCTTCGGTCGACGCGGTTTTCGCCGACCCGCCATATAATTTGCAGCTTGGAAAAAAGACGCTCTATCGCCCGGAGGACCAGACCGCCGCACGCGCGGTTCGGGACGACTGGGACAGCTTTGAGTCCGGCGACGCATACGACGACTTCACGCGCAAGTGGCTCTCCGAATGCCGCCGCGTATTAAAGCCGACGGGCGCGCTGTGGGTCATCGGCACATACCATAACATTTACAGAATCGGCCGGATTTTGCAGGAACTGGGCTTTTGGATTCTGAACGACATCTGCTGGGTCAAGACGAACCCGATGCCGAACTTCCGCGGGACGCGCTTTGCGAACGCGCACGAGACAATGCTGTGGGCGACGCCCGTCAAGACCGGAAAATACACATTCAATTACGAGACGATGAAGAAGAAAAACGGCGGAAAGCAGATGCGTTCCGACTGGCGCATAGACATCTGCCTGGGGCCCGAGCGCTTGAAAGACGCGGCCGGAAAATCCCTGCACAACACGCAGAAGCCGATGGAATTATTGCGGCGCGTGATTTTGTCCAGCACGAAACAGGGCGATGTGATTCTGGATCCTTTCTTCGGCAGCGGCACGACCGGCGCGGCGGCCAAAGAACTCGGCCGCGATTTCATAGGCATCGAGCGCGAGGAAAAATACATCGCGGGCGCGCGCGCGCGCATAGACGAAATCGTTCCGGCGGACCTGTCTGAAATCGAAGTCGCTTCGCCCAAGCGCGACGCGGAAAAGGTCGCGTTTATGGAATTGATAACAAACGGATTATTGTCGGTCGGACAAACGCTGGTCGGGCAAAAAGGCGACCGGGTTATGATAACGCGCGACGGATTGTTGCAGCACACATTGCTCGGCCGCGCGAGCATCCATATTATGGCGGCGAAGATAAAGGGCAGCGTCAGCTTTAACGGCTGGGATTACTGGTCGGCCGAGAAGAAAGACGGAACCCTTGTCGGCATCGACGAAATCCGCAGCGCATACCGCACATTAAAGAAGCAGATCGCGGCGTAGGGCTATGCTTTCCAGCGGGAGTTCGCTCGCCCGCCTTCGGCGGTCTGCGCGTATCCTCGTTCTCGCGGCCTGCGGCCGCTGCGCTCGAACTTCGCCTGCGGCTCGTTCTCGCTGACTCGGATTCCCCTCCTTTGGACACGCACTGGCCGCGGAGCGGCCGGGGTGGTGTTTCACATTGGCACTAACAAAACCAAAACAAAAAACGAAGTTTTTTGTTATCCCCGCGCAGGCGGGGCTAGGGCTTTTAACCTTATAACGACAAACTTGTTTCCAGAATAATCAGAAACATAACAACAAGCGTCATCCCGGCGCAGGCCGGGATCCATTGCACGAAGGCGCGTCATAACTTATAAGTTATGGCTTGCGTGAAAGCAGTGGATCCCGGGTCGACAATCCACCCGGATTGTCTCCGTGCCGGGATGACGATTTCCTTCGGAAATCGTTTTGGTTTTAGGCCCTATTCCCGCCTCCGTGGGGATGACAAAAAATCTTTTCAAGATTTTTTGTTTAAGTTTTGTCAGTGCAAATGTGAAACACCACCCCGTCGTCGCTTCGCGACGACACCCCTCCAAAGGAGGGGAACACCCGCGAGAAGACCCGTCGCGCTTCGGCGGGCAGTGCGTGTCCAAAGGAGGGGAACACCGCCCCCCCGCCCGTCGCGCTTCGCTGGGCAATACGCGGAATGCATCGCCAAATAATCGCCGGTCATTAAAAGAAAAATCCCTTTGACCCGGCGATTGGATTTTTTGTAAGCTGTCGGTGTTAAAGGATTGGATTGAGAATTATCCGCGGATTTTTGCTGGGTCTAGCATTGCTGCTCGCGCCGTCGCTGGCGTCGGCCGCCTATACCTGCACCGCGACATACACCTGCGCGTCGACGCAATACTGGACGGGCGCCAAGTGCGACACCTGCCCCGCCGGATACAAATGCGCGGGCGGAACCATCAATGTTGTCGACGGCGTTCTGCCCGCCGAATCGGGCCGCACGCCGTGCAGCGCCGCGGGCGAGTATCAGGACGCCACCGGCCAGACGACCTGCAAATCGGTCGCTGCCGGATATTACAAGGTCAGCAATTCCGAGCGTACGGCCTGCGCCGCGAATTATTTCTGCACGGGCGACGGATACCGCCAGGCCTGCCCGACGGAATATCCGAACGCGGCGGCCGGAACCGCGTCAATCAACGCGACCGCGTGCTATAAAAATGAGGACTACAACGCATTGGGCCAGACATATTGTTCCGCGGGCGTGAAGAAAACGAACGCGGCGTCATTCAGCGGCGGCGCGCAATCAACCAGCGGATACACGAAGACCTGGACGACCCAGCCGACGGCGACGGCGGGGACGACCGCGGCGACTACGGCGTTCAAGGCCAAGGCCGGTTCGTTCGTGAGCGGCACCTTCGCCTGCGGCCAGTGCACGGGCGCGAGTTTCACGGATGCGGAAAATACCAAGGCCGCCTGCGACGCTTGCCCGACGCAGACCGACGGATGGACGCGCAACGGCGGCACCGGATGGTCCGCGGTGACGAGCTGCAACCAGACGAAAACCGGCAACGCGATAAATCAATACTGCTCCGGCGGAGTTCTGCGCCAGAACGCGACGAACGCGACAACTTGGGGCGCGGCGATAATCGATACGCCTTTGCAGGCCGCGGCCGGAAGTTTGGTCAACGGGCAGACCTGCGCGCAGTGCGGCGTCGGGACATTCACCGCGACGAGCGGTCCGCAAACCAGCTGCGATGTCTGCGCGGCCGATTCTTACGCGAATGCGGTCGGCGCGACCGGATGCGCCGGATGCCTTGCGAATTATCACACGACCGGAACGACTGCGGCCGACCACGACAACGCGAACGATTGCAAGATAACCTGTCCGGCTGGTTCGTATTTGTCGGCGGCGAACAATACGGCCTGCGCCGTGTGCCCGACCGGAAAATATCAGACGACCGCGACGACGATTGCGCAGGGCGGAACGAACGCCTGCGCGGGAACATGCCCGGCGACTTATGATTACAATCCGGGAACGACCGCGGACAAGCACGACGCCGAAACGGATTGCCAGACCGAATGCCAGCCCGGAAATTACATAGCGGCGGCGAAC
>JAISGC010000097.1 GCA_031263295.1 Rickettsiales bacterium | reverse complement strand
CCGCGAATATTTTTTAATATAAATATTCGGCGGTTTTGTGGTAAAATATTCCCATCTTAAAAAAGGAAAAATTATGGCCGTAAAGAAAGCTGCTAAAAAATCGACGGCGCTGGTGGCGCCGGTCCGGGTGGATGCGGCGCCGACGCGGGCGCGAATTACCGAATCGTCGACGGACGCCCTGCTCCGCGACATCAACGATAAAATCAGGAATCGGAATATTTTCGCATGGAAGATAATGTTCGGCTGGCTGATGGCGGCGGCGATATGCTTTATCGGATTCCCGATTTCCATGCTGGCGGATTCCAAGGCGCTGTTCGCGATATTCTGGCTGGGCGCCGCGGTCGTCTTCGCGGCGAATCTGGCGATCGGCATAACCGCGCTTTACAAGTCCACGAAAGACTGCCCGAAATGAAATATAAAATCGAATCGATGCGTGTCGATTACGGCATGATTTTGCGGGTGACGGACGACGCGGGCCGTTGCTATCTGACCACGAACGACGCGACCCAGGCTCGATTGGAATTGTCGCGCCTGAACGCGGAGGTTGCGAGCGGTGCCGCCGCGCCGGAAAAATCCAAGCCCGCCCCGTCGTTTTTTAATCTGATTATCGGCATTTTTTCGCGCGCGAGGGGGCTCGGCCCGAGGTAGATTTTCCCAATTCTGGCCGGGCAGTCCGGCGCGCCCCTCCCGCCCCGCTGACGCGGGGCAGGAGGGAGCTCGCGATAAGATTCCAGAGCAAAATGGAAAGACACCGGCGGCACGCCGGCCGCCCCGCTGATGCGGGGCAGGAGGGGCGGTCTGGCGTGCGTCGCGCAGAAAAATCACCTTCCGATTTTCGCCATTCTCCTCGTCCCGAACTCTGCCCGCGGGGGCAGAGGAATATTTACTTGACTTTTCGGGGGGGGGTAATATTGGGTGTAAATATAGCGATGGCTTCGCTGTATCCAAACACACAACAACAAAAGGAACGAGAATGAAAAAAATCTTATTGGCGTCGACAATCGCGCTATGCGCGGCCGCCGCGAACGCTGCGGCGCCCGAGTATTACGCCTCGGGAAAAATCGGATTTGCGCAAAGCAATGTTGAAGTTCCCGGACTTAAAGTTTCGGATATGCACGGATTCACGGCCGGGTTGGCGTTCGGCGCCGGATTCAAGGCGCACGATTTCGTGAAGCTGCGCGGCGAGTTGGAATACGCGTTCAATGAAACGAAAAAGACACAAACCGTCGGCCCGGCCGTCGATTGGGAGGGCGTGAGCTACGAGCTTGTCGGCAACGAATCGGGCGCCGATAATTTCAAGACATTGTGGATGAAGTTCGAGGGCTTGACCCCGTCGGAGCAAAACGGATTGCTGTCGATTACGAACCAGACGGGTTTCGACTGGCTTCCGGCGGCCACCAAAAGCGAATTGGCCGCGATCGGAATCGACGACTATGCGGACTTGGCCGTCGCGCAGGGCTATATCACCGCCATGGACGCCGCCGCCTTGGACAACAATACAATGCCCGGATACAAAAATAAATCCAAGATAGAGCTTCACACGACGATGGCGAACCTGTATGCCGACTTCGGCGACGACGGCTGGGTTGTCAAGCCTTACATCGGGTTCGGCCTTGGTTATGCGTCCGGCGACGACGGCTCCGATTCTCTGGACGGAGGATTCGCGGCCGCGGTCATGGCCGGCGCGTCGTATGATGTTATGCCGGAGTTGGCGCTGGACTTCGGCGTGAAATACCTGAACGCGAGCATGAAGTCCCAGGGCGATGATTTCGATTATGAGTCCGTGACCACCACCCTCGGCGCGCGGTATAAGTTTTAACCGAACAATGCCTGGTGGGGTGTGCTTCGATGAAGCACACCCTTTTTATTTTCGATGGTCCGAAGGACCTGAAAAAATAAAAAGAAAAAGTTTATAAATAAAGCAATAATCCAATAACAAGCGTCATCCCGGCACGGAGACAATCCGGGTGGATTGTCGACCCGGGATCCACTGGCAACCGCCGCGTCATAACTTATAAGTTATAGCTTGCGTGAAAGCAATGGAGTGCGTGGGCCTGCGCCGGGGTGACGAGTTCTCTATGTGATTTATTATTTTGGAAAGTGTGTTGATTGCAAATTATCAGAGGGCTCTGACGAGCCCTCCTCAATTTGCAATTGGTGTTTTTTATCAAAAAACACCCCACCAGGCTCTGGAATCATCCCCTCGTGCTTGCGGTTGCGGTCGGCATGACGACCTCGAAGTTCGGGCGCGCGCCGACCGGCGCGGTTATCGGCCGGAGATTGTTATCGTTCCGCAATTGCTGCGTTGTTTCCAGGCCATGCATCGCCTCGTCTTTGGTCTGGCGCAGCCTCAGGCGCGTGCGCCATTCGTCGGTCCCCTGCTCCGCCGCGGAAATCCGCCCGGCCGCAAAGTCCGCCCCGCCCGCGCCCCAATCCTTCGCGCGCCCGTCCGCGTCGCAGATAAAATTGAGCCACACATCCTCGGCCCAGCATTCGGGCCCCGGATTCGCGCCCGCGTTCAGATATTTCGCCGTCGATTCCCTCACGCTTTTTTCGACAATGCCCGGCCGCATCCGCCCCAGCATCATCGAGTCGACGAACTCGCGGCAATGCCCGAATCCCGCGTCGTCGGCCGCATTCCAACCCGCGGCGGCGCAGACCTTGTATAATCCGGACATTGAGATTTCGCCGGTCTGCGGATTCATCTCTCGCTCGTATGTTTCGGCGGCGGCCGCGCGGAGGTCCGGCGCCACGAATCTCTCGATAGAGGCCTCGACCGAATCGGCGGAGATGAACGCGATTCTCATTGCGATTCCGTCCGCAAAGGCGCCGCCGCAAAACAGAAAAAATAGAAGGAAATATCTCAAAGCGCGCCCTCGCAATTATCGGCCGTATTTATGGCGCCGTCCAATGCGGCGGCCTGGGCCGCGCCGAATCCGGCCGCGACCGCGCCGCCCGCCGCGCCCCCGACGGCGAGAAAGTTCGACGCCGCGTTCAGATTTTTTTCCGCCGCCGCATCGCCATCCCGCGTCGTTTTGGCGTTTGCGATCGCGCTGGTTATCGTCCCGGCCAGCATTGACGCGGCCGCGACTCCGCCCGAGACCGCGGCCCCGGTCGAGCGCCCGTCGATTTTGGCGGCGTCGAAGTTCTTCCATTTTCCGCATTCTATGACGATGCGGTCCGCGGCGGCCGTGTCCGCGCCCGCGATGCGCGCGGACATTGCGGCGCGCTCCAATCCGGCGGCCGCATCCGCGCAGGCACGGATGCGGCCCGACAAATCGCCCGTCTTGTTCGTTCCCGCGACGACGGCGCCCGCGGCGCCGAGAAGCGTTCCGCCCGCGGACAGGCCGGTGCGCCAGTGCCCCAGATTTTTCGATTGTGTTTCCAGTTCTTTCGCGCGCGCGTCGTCCGCCGCCGAGGCAACGCCGATTTCTTTTATCGCGGTATCGCGGAAGGCGACGAACGCGGCCATAAACTCGCCGGGATTTGCGACGGGATTTTTTGCTTCTATCGCGCGCAGCCTGTCCAGGCGGACCGCGACGCGCTCGGCCTCGGCGTCTTTGCCGGCCTTGACGAATCCGACCGCCGCGGCGCCCGCCCCGGCCGCGGCTCCGGCGCCCGATGCAACCGCGCCCACGACGGCCTTGGTTTTCATTGCGTTCAATTCTGATTTTATTCCGGCGCAGGCGCCGCGCGCCGCGGCGATCGCCGCGTCCAAATCTGCGTCGTCCGCATGCGCGGCGCCGACAGCCAGCGCTGTGAAAATAATAGCGGCCCTTCTCATTCGGGAGAATTATATCACAAAATCAGCGCCCGGCCCCTTGGATTTTTTTCGCGACATAGTCCTTGAAGTCTATGACTTTTGTCGCGGGTCGCGGCGCCTTGCATACATCCGCTATCTGTTCGGCCAAGTCGCGGTATCTGCCGAAAGTTTCCTCCATTTCGAACATGCCCCTGCTCCGCATCATCTCGAAATCCCGGAATGTCTCGCGCAGATTTTTTCTGAACCTCTCGGCCCACTTTTCGCCGAGCGGCATTTTCGCGACTCCGCGCAGCATCATCCGATGCGACTGCAATTGGATTTCGATTTTCGCGCGATTGATGTCGGCGCCGCTGACGGCGATCTGGCCGATTGCCTCGGCCGCGCCCTCGGCCTCCATATTCAGGAGCAGCTCGTCCAGCGTCGGGTGCGTCTTGCCGCCGACGCTCCGGCACACGATGTCGGCGAAATCCGCCCAGCATTTGTTTTCGGCCGCGCGCGCCCGCTGCATATCGCGGAACCTATTCGGGACTTTTCCGAACGCGGCGATGATTTCGGCCTGTATCCCGGCGTTCTCGACAAACATTTCGGGCACTTGAAAGGTGGCGGCCATATGCATAAGAACCGGCATCGCGATGTCCGCATGGATGTTGTCGGCCAACACGCCGACCGCGATCATCATCGCGTCGAAGGCCTGCATATTCGCGCGCTCGATTTTCATAATCGAACCGACGAACTCGCCGAGCTCATAGCGCGTCTCGATGTGCTTCGCGCCGTCGGCCAGATCGTCGACCTCCATCGGGTCGATTTCGGCGTGCAGCGCGGCCAGCTCGTCCGCGGCGTCGAGCAGGGACTCCATCGCGAAGTCCGGCATTAAAAAGCGGTCGGAGAAATCGCGCGCCACATTTCGCCGCCGCGATTCCAGAACCAGCTTTTTGGGTTTCTTTTTCATAGTTCTCTGATTTTATTATATTTTTTAATGATTTCAATTTTTTTGTTTGGGTTTTAAGTTTCAACCGATTTCTGATAAAATACCCGCACTATGACAAAACCGGTTGTTCTTTGCATACTTGACGGAGTGGGCGTCGCCCGCGGCGGCGGCCGCAACGCGGTGGCTGCGGCGAAAATGCCGTTCTTCCGCGGGCTGCTTGCGAAATACCCGAATATGGAGCTCGGCGCGTCGGGCGAATCGGTCGGATTGCCGCGCGGGACCATGGGCAATTCGGAGGTCGGCCATATAACAATCGGCGCGGGCCGCGTGGTGGACCAGTTTTTATTGCGGTTCCAAAAAGAGAACCTGGGGCGCAATCGGGCGCTTGAAAAGTTCACGCGCGATGCGCCGTCGGGCGTGGTGCACTTTGTCGGACTGGCCAGCGACGGCAAAGTCCACGCGAGCCTTGACGATGCTCTCGCGGTCGCGCGCGTTGTCATTCGGCGCGGACTGAAAATAGTATGGCACTTCATAGCCGACGGTCGCGATGTGGATTCCAAATCGGCGCTGAACTTCGTGCGCAAAATCCGCCGCGCGCTTGGCCGCGATTTCATTTTCGGAAGTTTGTCCGGCCGATACTACGCCATGGACCGCAACAACAATTGGGACCGAACGCGCGAGGCGTTCGCCGCGATATTTGGAACTGCCGGGGTGGGGCGTGTTTCGATGAAACACGCCTTGCTGCGAAGCGGCAATATGAGGGCGGGTTTAACAATCGAGCAAGCCATCCGCCAAAGCTATGCCCGCGGCATCACGGACGAGTTCATCCGGCCCGTGCGCTTCGACGCGCCGCCGATAGGACCGCGCGACGGCGTTTTGTTCTTCAATTACCGCTCCGACCGCGCGCGCCAATTT
>JAISGC010000078.1 GCA_031263295.1 Rickettsiales bacterium | reverse complement strand
AGAATAAGAGAATAAGAGAATAAGAGAATGGAACTTGTCAAAAGGTTTTTGCATAAAATAAAAGCGGCACGCATATTGCGCGCTCCATTCTCTTATTCTCTTATTCTCTTATTCTCTTTGTTTGGTAAAGCTTTCGCATTAGAGCACAAGTGGGACGGCGGGGCGGCGAGGCTGACCGGATACGGGACGCTCGGGCGGGTGGATAAAAACGACTTCGAGGACTATTTGGTTCGCGGGCAATTGTCGCGGGAGATTGGCAATCGCTGGAACATCGGCGCGGTTTATGCATACGATCAATCGGCGAACGCGGCCGACCAATGGGCCAAGGACGCCTTTCTTTATGTCGAATCCGGATACGGGCGCATCGAGGCCGGGTGGACCGATTCCATAGCCGGAAAGCTTGCGCTGGTTCTGCCCGATGTCGGCGGTACGCGCCTGCGCAGCAATGCATTCTTTTTGCCCGAAGATTTTATCGGCATAACGAATCCGGTAATCCGCGGGACGCAGTATGCATGGCGCGCGAACTATGCGTCGTTGCCGACGCGGCCGATACAAATCGGATTCGGGGCGGCGGGGGCCACCAGCCATTATAAGAGCTCGAACGAGTTGGGCCTGCGCTTTCGCGATCCGTCCGGGCGAACGAAATCTTCCGTGTCGCTCGGATTCTCATACATCGAGCGGCCCGATGGGATGAGCAGCGGGTCGCACTTGGCGCCCGTTGTCGCCGACGCGCGCTATCAGGGGACAATCGGGCTGAACATCCAGTCGGGCAGTCTTATCTGGGCCGCGACCGGAAAAGTCATTGTCGACGACAATCCGCTGGTCGATCAAAACGGCACGCAGGCGGGCACCGGATTTTCTTACGAGTTCTTAAAGTGGGCCGCATCCGCGAACTATATTTATTCCGACATCTGGACCGGGCCGGACGCCCATACCGGGATTTTTTCCGTGCGATACAAGGCGAACAAGTTTCTGAATATCTGGGGCAGCGTCGGCGCGGTTTGGCAATTTCGGCGCGATGATTTTGTCGCGGGCGGGTTTGGCATTGCATTTTAATTCATAATTGGGAACTTGCGATAATATTCCAGAGCAGTATTCCCCTTCCCTTTGGGAAGGGGTGGACGCTGGCGAAGCCAGCGGACGGGGTAGGGGTAAAAATAAATCACTTTCCACGACCCCGTCATCGGCCTTCGGCCGATGCCACCCCTTCGCCAGCGAAGGGGAATCGCGCTCTGGAATAATTCTTTATTCTTTAATGCTCTTCAACGCATTCCATACATCGCCTTTGACGCCCGGGTTTGCCAAAATATAATCTGGTTTGTAAATCGGGATGACGCGGTCGAAGGGTTTTCCGTGGTCGCGGGGGAGCGTCGCGCCCGCGATTGTCTTTGCGGCCAGAGCGCCGAGCGTCAGAATCTTGCAATTGGGATGCGCGGCCAGCACCGCGTCGACAAACGGGCGCGCGCCCGCGAGCTCTTCCTCGGTCGGCGTCCTGCCGCCCGCGGGTCGCCAGAACACCAATGGCGTTATTGATATTTGCGTGCGCGCGAGACCTATCGCCGACATCATCTTGTCGAATAATTCCCCCTCCGGGCCAGATAGTATTTTGCCCGATGCGTCGTCCGCGGCAGACGGGATGTCCGTTATAACGAGCAATGAGCAATTCGCGTTGAGCAATGGGGGGACTGGATTCTTTGCGCCCTTTGCGAGGGGATGAATTGTGAAGTTTTTTATTGCGGTCGCGAGGTCGCTTTCGCCACCGGCCGCTTGGCCGGCGGCGGTGGCGACGGCGGCGGAGGAGACGGGGGCGGAGGGGGCGACAAAATTAGTGCTCGCTGGGGTCGCAGACCCCCGCTCGCCGATTTTTTCCACTACCCCGTCAGTTGCCTTCGGCAACTGCCAGTGCGTGTTCGCCAGCGAAGGGGAATTAGGCTCTGGAATAATCCCTTTCTTTTCAACATTGGCCCCTGATACCTGTTCCCTGTTCCCTGATACCTGCTCGCAGAGCTCCCACTCGACGCCTGCGAGCGCGAGCGATTTAAGAATACTTTCCGGCCCCGCCATTGTGATTTTCCTTGTGTTTTTGCGTTTCTTCGTGTATTATTACCACAGAATACTAAATAAATCCAAGGGAGGAAATTATGAAAGTATTAAAATATGCACCGCTCGCATTGTTGGCGGCCTGCGGCGGCGCCTCCGTGGTCGAGCCGTCGGACATCAACAATCAAAAGGTCTTTTTTGCCTTTGATTCTTCGGAAGTAAGTGCCGAGGCCAAGAACAATCTTCTGGGCCAGTCGCTGTATCTGAAAAATCACGCGGACACCAAAGTCCAGATAGCGGGCAACTGCGACGAACGCGGAACCGCCGAGTACAACTTGGCTCTGGGCGCGCGCCGCGCGAACGCCGCGAAAGCCGTCATCGTCAAGGACGGGGTTGCCGCCGCGCGCGTCAAGACCATCTCTTACGGCAAGGATCGCCCGGCCGTTTCCGGAACCGGCGAATCGGTTTGGAAACAAAACCGCAACGCGACCACGACAGCCGCGAAATAAAAATCGCCCTTCGGGGCGATTTTTCAATGAGCAATGCGCAATGAGCAGCGAGCAATGGAAGCTTGCCGAATGTTCTTGTGCGTTCTAGCGAGCCGCCATTGCTCACTGCTCATTGCGCATTGCTCATTCTTGCAGGCCTTGCAATAAAATAAAAAATCCGATACTATCCCGGCCATGTCCGATTACAACGCGTCTGATATTCAGGTTTTGGAAGGCTTGGAGCCCGTGCGGCTGCGGCCCGGAATGTATATCGGCGGAACCGACGAGAAGGCATGGCACCATCTGCCCGTCGAAATACTCGACAACGCGATAGACGAGGCCGTCGCCGGATTCGCCAAAAAAATATCGGTCAATCTTATCGATGCGAAGACAATCGAAATCGCGGACGACGGCCGCGGAATGCCCGTCGACGAGCATCCGAAGTTCCCTGGCAAATCGGCGCTCGAAATAATTTTCTCGATGCTTCATTCGGGCGGAAAGTTCAACAACAATGTCTATAAAACTTCGGGCGGATTGCATGGCGTCGGCGCGGCGGTCGTGAATGCGCTGTCATCTTCGACCGAGGTCTCGGTTTTGCGCGACGGCTTTTTATGGACGCAGAAATTCGCGCGCGGAAAAACGCTGGGGCCAATCGAAAAAGGGGCGGCGACCAACGGCCACGGGACGCGCGTGCGCTTCACAATCGACGACCAAATATTTGGCGCGGCCGCGGTTTTCAAGCCGACCAAGATTTACAGAATGGCGCGCGCGAAAGCGTTCTTGTCCAAGGGGCTTAAAATAGATTTCATCGCGGCGCCCGAATTGATAACCGACGATATGGGCATTCCGGCGACGGCGACTTTTTATTATCCGAACGGAGTTTCTGACTTTTTGGAAGAGAAGACCGCTTCGGTCCCGCGCATTCTGCCGAAAACTTTTGCGGGCTCGGTCGAGTTCCCCGACGATGTCGGCCGCGTCGAATGGGCCATAACTTTTCTGACCGACGAAAACGGCGCGGCGTCCGACGACGGATTTTTCGCGTCTTACTGCAATACCATCGCGACCATCGACGGCGGCACTCACGAGCAGGGATTTAAGGCCGCTATTTCGCGGGGGCTCCGCAATTACGGCGAGAAAATCGGCGACAAGGCGTCTGCGAATATTATCTCGGACGATGTGTTTGATTCGGCCGCGGCCATCGTTTCGGTCTTTTATAAAACGCCGCAGTTTCTGGGCCAGACGAAAGAGAAACTATCGAATCCGGAAATCGCGCGCTTTGTCGACAAGGCTTTGTCCGACCCGTGGGAACTATTTCTTGCGGGCGATCCAAAGACCGCGAGCGCGCTTTTGGATTTTGTGAACAACCTGGCCGCGGCGCGAATCAAAACAAAACAAGTCAAAGAGATTGCGCGGAAAACTCCGACAAAGCGCGCGCGTATGCCCGCGAAACTCGCCGACTGCGCGAAGCACGGCGTCGCAGGAACGGAGCTGTTTCTGGTCGAGGGAGAATCGGCGGGCGGCACCGCGAAGCAGGCGCGCGATCGCGCGATGCAGGCCATCTATGCCTTGCGCGGAAAGATTCTGAATGTCGCATCCAACAGCGACGAGAAGGCCGGGGCCAACAAAGAAATCTCGGACCTTATCGATATTATCGGCGCGGGGACGACGGACTGGAACGAGGAAAAGCTGCGCTATGAAAAGGTCATAATTATGACCGATGCCGATGTCGACGGCTCGCACATTGCATCCTTGTTGATGACATTCTTCTATCAAACTATGCCGCAATTGATTCACGGCGGGCATCTATATTTGTCGTGCCCGCCGCTCTATCGGCTGACCGCGGGGACCGAGTCTGTCTATATCGACACCGACGAGGAGCTCGAAGTCGCGCGCGCGAAATACAAAGGGAAGAAAATCGAAATCTCGCGATTCAAGGGGCTTGGCGAAATGATGCCGGGGCAATTGAAAGAGACCACTATGTCGCCCAAAACGCGCCGCTTGATTCGCGTCGATTTGCCGCCGCGGACCGAAGAGGGCGCCGAAGACAATATGCGCACCAAGCAATTGGTCGGCGAACTGATGGGCAAAAAGCCCGAGTTCCGATTCCGGTTCATTACCGAGAACGCGAAGTTTGTGAAGGAGTTGTTTGTTTAGGGGTTAGGGGAAGGGGTTAGGGGTTAGTGTAGCGCGCGATAAAGTTTGTCTTATAAAAATCGGCGCTATCATAAAATCCACTAACCCCTTCCCCTAACCACTACTTGATTTTTCCCCTCGCTGACACTATATTGTCCGGACAATGAAGAACCCCTATGAAGTTTTGGGCGTGGCAAAGGGCGCCGATGATGCGGCAATAAAAGCCGCATACCGAAAGCTGGTCCTCAAATACCATCCCGACAAAAATCACGGCGACAAGGCCGCCGAGGAAAGCTTTAAGGAAGTCAGCAACGCATACGATATTCTCAAAGACCCGCAAAAGCGCGCGGCCTATGACCAGTTTGGCGCCAGCGGCGCAGGCGGACCCTTCGGCAGTGCCGGTTTTAATGGCAATCCTTTCTCCGGAATGGGCGGCGGCGCGTTCCGTTTCGATATGGGCGGCTTCGATATGTCGGATATGATGGACGATGTTCTGCGCAGCTTCGGCTTCAATACCGGCCGGTCGCGGCGCCCCGCGCGCGGCCGCGATATGCTGCACGAGGTCGTCATAACGCTTGAAGAGGCGTTCGCGGGCAAAACCGAAACCATCAGGGTTCCGGGCGAAAAGCGCGAGATTTCCGTCAAGATTCCCGCCGGGGTCGAGGACGGCGCGCGGCTGCGTTTGGCGGGCCAGGGCGAAAAACTCGACGGCGCGCCGTCCGGCGACTTTTTCGTCGATGTCCGCATCCGCAACCATCCGGCGTTCGTCCGCGCCGGCCGCGATTTATTTATGCGCGCGGCCGCGCCCTATTCCGCGATGGCCCTCGGCGGCGAAATCGAGGTTATGACAATCGACAAGAAAAAACTCGGGGTCAAGATTCCGGCCGGAACCCAGGCGGGCGACCGCCTGCGCGCCCGCGGCCACGGAATGCCGGGCGGCCCGAACGCGGGCTGCGGGGACCTTTATATCGAGCTGCTGGCCGTGGTTCCGACGAAACTTTCGCGCGAGCAAAAGAAGGCGTTGGAGGAGTTGGGCAAGGCGGGATTGTAGCTGGCTCTTTCCCGCCCCCATAAATGGGGGCGGGATAGATTTTCTTGGCAACTTGTTGCCTAGAAAATCTTGGGTGGGGGTTCATTTGGGAAATCAAAATTATTCCATAGCGCGGGGAAAAAATCTGCCCCCACCCAAGTTTTGCTATGATTCTAAAACCCGGCTTGCGCCGGGTTTTCTCATCAAGCAAAACTTTCCCGCCCCCATAAATGGGGGCAGGAAAAGGCTCTGGAATAATTAGCTGTTCTTAAAATCCTGGAAATCGTCGTCGTCGTCGTCCAGCGGTTCGGCGGGCTGCTGGGGCACCGCGTCGCCGCGCTTGGAGTCGATGCGGTTCTGCTCGTCGCTGACGATGCGGCCGTAGTGCTCGGCCATCTGCAAGAGGCGCTCGCGCTCTATCTCGTCCGCCGTCTGGCGCGCCTGGTCTATGTATTGCTTGCGCTTTTGCCGCCAGCGGTGGCACCGCTGAACCATAACGCCCATTGACATCTGCTGTTTTTTATTATGTTGCATAAATATTCCTTTGCGGATTTTATCTGTTTTTATGAAATCTGGGATTTGTTATGAGGCGATTATATATTATCGAATGAGGGATTGCAAATAAAAAATAACGCTATACAATATGCAAGAGAGATGATAAAAATCTGCGCTTTTTGCAAGACTCCGTTCCGCATAGCCAAGTCCGGGGCCGGAAAATGCCCGGTTTGCGGGCATCGCACGGGCGCCGTTCGGCCCGCGGCGGGACTGGGGCCAAGCGCGAAATTATGGCTGGCGGTCGCGCTGATGCTCGCGGCGGCGCTGTTCGCCATAGTCGCGTTTTCCGTTTTCGGGAAAAATCAGAAGAAGGAGCTTCTCACCATTTCGGTCGTTTCGGTTGCGAATGCGGAGTCCGGATATTCGATCAAATCCGTCATTCGGAACTTTTCCGATTCCACATATTCGGTCCCGGACATAGTCTTTGTAATCAAATCCAAAAGCGGCGAGATTCTGGGCCAGGTCGCCCAATTGCCGCCGGACGGCCTTATCGACCCTATGTCCGAATTGTCGTTCACCCGCATAGTCGAGCCAGCCGTTCCCGGCGGCGCGACAATTTCGGCGAGGTTTGTGGAGGAGGAATGAGAATTAGAGAATAAGAGAAACGCAAACACTTCGCGTTTGCAGAGAATAAGAGAATGGAGACTATTGAAATGTTTTTACGAAAAATAAAAATCATGCGCGCTCGGACCGCCGCATTCTCTTATTCTCTTATTCTCTTATTCTCTCTCTGCGCCGCAGGCGCAGAGGCGGCGCCGCTGCTGTCGACAAGCGTCGATTGGGAGGCCGTGTCGGGCCTGCGCTTGTCCGAATATAAAATCACATTTGCCGGGACTAAACCGGCGGGTGCGGGCGCCGGCCCGGCTTCGGGCTGGGAGATGTATATTTTGGACGAGTTCCCGTGCTATGGATTCGCGCAATACACCCGCGCGTGGGTGTCGGCGAAAAAGCACGACGGCTTTGTGCGCGTCAACTGCATTCGGGCGCCGCGCCGCGCTTCGTTCGCATACCGCGAGGCGGGCGAGAATCAGATGCAGGGCACGACCGACGGAATCCTGATTTGTCCGGTCAACGAAAAGCAGGTCGTCGATTTGGAGCGGTGCGAGAAGAAGAGTTGGAAAGAGTGGGGTAGGGAATAAAAGAAAGTTCAATGTGCAAATTGCAAAGTTCAATTGGATTTTGCGAAAGCACACAGGCGCAT
>JAISGC010000056.1 GCA_031263295.1 Rickettsiales bacterium | reverse complement strand
AAGATGGCCGCGCGGCCGAAATCGTTGGCGAAATTGCAGGCGTTCGGCGGCGACGATGCGGAAGATTCGGCCGCGGGCGCTGCGATGCAGTTTGGATTCGCGACGGCGGACCACGCGGAACTTTTGGGCGGGTTGAGCGACAGCGCGCCCGCCGCGGCGTTTGCTATGTCGCGGTCGTTCGGGATTGGTCCCGCGACGCTGAAACTATCGGGCCGCATCGAGCATTCGTCGCCGCGCGCCGCCGAGGGCGGTCTGGTCGCGAACATAACCGATATTTACGCGGCGGGTGCGGCGGTCGAATTGCGCGCCGGGGATTTTTCGTTCGCCGCGCGTCGCCCGACCGCGGTCGTTTCGGGCGCGGCCGATGTCGCGGTGCCGGGTATTTGGAGCCGCCGGTTCTCATTGCGGGAAAATCCCGCGCCGGAGTTCGACGCGACTTGGCGCGTCGGGATTTATTCTTTCGGCGCGTCGGTTTCGGAGGAGGAGACGATGGTGATGATGCGTATAAAAAAGAAAATCTGATTCCAGAGCGCAATTCCCCTTCGCTGGCGAAGGGGAATTGCGCTCTGGAATAATCACTTTATATTGAACGCCAATTTGCGCGGGGCGGCGGCGCATTTGGCGTCGATGCTTGCGGCCCAGTCAAACTTCTTCAATGAAAAATACGCGCAGTCCGATTCCCCGATGTCGCCGAAGACAATCGAAAAGCTTTTTCCGTTTTCGCTGGCCGCGACCGAAAAATCCATCCCCATAATTTTCTCGGTTTTAAGCGCGCCCGTTTTCAACAGATAGCTTTTGGAAATCCCCGCGTAGTTTTTCCGCCCGGAATAAATCAGGCGCGCGTTCTCGGCCAATGATTTCAAGTCCTGCTCGGCCTCGAATCTCTGCTGCCGCGCGCGGACATTCTGATACATCCTGACCGCCGCGACCGACAAAATCGCCCCGACTGCCAGCACGCCAAGCATCTCTATTAAACTCCGTCCCGATTGCGTTTTCATTTGTTCTCCTTTTTATTTCGCGATTTGCTTGAACACATCGGCCGGGATCGTTCCGCCCGTGATGTCCTTCATAGGCTTGAAGTCGTCGTTGCCTATCCAGACGCCTATCGTCATATCGTCGGTCGCGCCGACGAACCACGCGTCGCGGTTCTCCGACGATGTCCCGGTTTTTCCGC
Organism: Rickettsiales bacterium; assembly: GCA_031263295.1. Classification (GTDB taxonomy): domain Bacteria; phylum Pseudomonadota; class Alphaproteobacteria; order Rs-D84; family Rs-D84; genus JAISGC01. The sequence continues at coordinate 2,471 of JAISGC010000056.1, read as the reverse complement.
CGATGGTGCGCGCGCCCGCGCGCCGCCCCGTCCCGAGCCGCACCACATCGCCGAGCATCCGCCGCATATTTGCGACGACATCGTCGGTCAGCAAACGAATGGGCTGACTGGGTTTGCGCGAATAAAGCACGCGGCCCGCGTCGTCGGTTATCTTCACAATCGAATAGGGCTTCATAGAAAATCCGCCGTTCCAAAGCACCGAATACATCGTCGTCAGGTCCAGCAGCGTCATCTCGCTGGCGCCGAGAATCGTCGAGTAATCGCGCCGCAGTTTGCTGCCCACGCCGAGCCGCGCCGCCATCGACAGAACATTATCGAGCCCGAACTCGCTGGCCAATTTTAACGGCACGCTGTTCGCCGATTTCGCGAACGCGTCGGCCAATGTGATTTTGCCATAGTATTTGTCATTGTAATTTTTCGGGTTGTAGTCGCCGACGCCGAAGGCGGAATCTTCGACCGGAGATTCGGGCGTCATCCCGGCCTCCAATGCTACCAGATATGTCGCGGTCTTGAATGTCGAGCCGGGCTGCCTCGGCGCCGTCACGCGGTTGAACTGCGACGCGCCGTAATCGACGCCGCCGACCATCGCGATAATCTCGCCGTCTTTGTTCAATGCGACAACCGCGCCTTGATAGCCGCCGCTGGATTTGCGCAATGCATCCGCCGCGTCGCTTTGCAGCTCCGAATCGAGCGTCGTCCACACGCGAAGGTCCGCCGTTATCTCGCCGCCGACGCGGGACTTTATCTCGTCCATCACAAAGTCCGTCCAGTATCGCAGATCATTGCGCGCGACCTTCACAACGACCGCGGGCGCGCGGAGTTGCGGGACGCTGGCGGCATACTGGTCTTTCGTAATCGCGCCCTGCTTCAACATTTCCGTCAAAACGATTTTCGCGCGCGCTATATTTTTATCCGGATATTTCAGCGGGCTGTAAGCGGTCGGCGCCTTTAACATCGCGGCCAATTGCGCCGATTCCGCCAACGATAAATCCGTCGCGGGCTTGTTGAAAATATCCCTCGCGGCGGCGTCTATGCCGCGCATTCCGCGCGTCAAACTGACGCGGTTCATATAGAGGTCGAGTATTTGCGTTTTCGTAAATCTGTTTTCCAGCCACACCGACATCATCAGTTCCTGAACCTTTCTATGCAGGCTGCGCCGCGGCGTCAGGAAGATATTTTTCGCGGTCTGCTGGGTGATGGAGCTGCCGCCCGCGATGACGCGCCCGCCGCCGAGGTTGGCCATTATCGCCCGCGCGATGCCGCGCGCGTCGACGGCGCCGTGATGGAAAAAGCGCTTGTCTTCGATGGCCAATATCGCCTGCCAGACATATTTCGGCAGAGTCTTGACGGCGACCGGATCGCCCATAATTTGATTGCGCGATTGAATCTCGTATCCCTCGCGATCGATGAATGTTATCGCGGGCTCGCGCGTTTCGCGCAACAGCGCGTCCAACGACGGCATCGTCAGAAATGTTATGAAGACATAGACGCCGCCCGCGACCATTCCCCACAGCATAAGGTTGAAGACCAGTTTCCAAAGGCCGCCGCCGCGCCGACGCGGGCCGCCGCGATACATAGCCAACGGGTCGCGCGGGTCGATGCGACCCCGGTCGTATCGGTCGATGCGACCGCGCCGATCGTTTCCGATTCTGCGCAACTCTCTTAAAATCCGCCGCTCGTCCATTCTCATTTTCGGATTCTACAAAGTTTTGCCGTCGATTGACAAGTCCTTTAAGTTCTGCGATACTGCCGTCATTATGTTGCCGAGCGTCTATGCACCAAAAGATTTTAAGCGGCTCCGCGCGGCGGGCGATTTGGTCGCGCGCTGTTTCGACTTTATCGCGCCGCACATCCGGCCCGGAATAACAACCGGCGAAATCGACCGCATCGCCGCCGAGTTCCTTCGCGCGAACGGCGGGCGCAGTTCGGACTTCGGATACAAGGGTTTTCCGCGCCACATCTGCACATCCGTCAACGATGTCATAGTGCACGGCATCCCGCGGGACGACGAGATTTTGCGCGACGGAGACATCGTGAATGTCGATTTGACCGCGGAATACAAGGGCTTTCACGGCGACGCGTCGCGGATGTTCGAGATTGGCGTTGTGTCGCCCGCGGCGCATAAATTGGTCCAAACGACGCAGGATGCGTTGCACAGCGCGATTGCGGTTTGCGCGCCGGGCGTGCCTTTGTCCGAAATCGGAAAGACTATCGAGGGCATCGCGACGGCAAACGGATTTTCCGTCGTCCGTGATTTCGTCGGCCACGGAATCGGAAAGGTTATGCACGACGACCCGTCGATTTACCATTACTATGACAAGTCCCAGGATAAAATTAAAATGGTTCCTGGTTTGGTCTTTACAATCGAGCCCATGATAAACCAAGGCACGGCCGCGTGCCGAACCGACGCCGACGAATGGACCACCCGCACGAAAGACGGCAAGCTGTCCGCGCAGTGGGAGCACACCATA
>JAISGC010000086.1 GCA_031263295.1 Rickettsiales bacterium | reverse complement strand
GCGGCACCCCTCCAAGGGAGGGGAACACCGCGCTTCATACCCGGCGCGATTTGGTTCGCGCTATTTCTTTTTATTTTTTCCGGGGCCTGCGGACCCATCAAAAATAAAAAGGGCGAGTTTTAACAAAACACCCCCCCCCCGGCTAAACTTGCTATGCCCACCCCCCCCGCCGCCGTGGGCGGCCACCCCTCCAAGGGAGGGGAACACCAGTTGGAGGGCCCGGCGCGATTTGGAATCTTATTGTTCCTCGAAGGTGCCGTCGCCGGAATCGTATTCAAGCGCGGTGTCTTCGATAAACTCGTCGCCGGATTCTTCTTCCATCGGCTCTTCATCTATATTTATCGTCGGCTCGGTCGGCAGCTCGACTTCCTGTTCTATCTCCATCATCGGCTCTTCAATGGGCGCGGGCATTATCGGCGCCGGTTCCGGCGCGACCGGCGCGGCCGGTTCTATAAACGGATCTTCGGCCGGGATTGAATCGGGTATTGCGGTCGGTTCAATCGGAGCTGCGCCGGTATCACCCATTACCCCGTCCGCCGCCTGCGGCGGCGTCCACCCCTTCTCCAAAGGAGAAGGGGAATTGGGCTCTGGAATCTGTGGCGTTGTCGCAGGGGTCGGAGTTGGCTCTGGAATCGTTTCCGGGATTTGGTTCGCCGGTGCGACCGATTCGACCGGTTCGACCGGTTCGGCGGCGGCCGGTGCTGTCGGCGCGGCCGATTCGATTGTTGCGGCTATGTTCGGCGTTCCCGTCGTGCCGAGTTTTTTCTGATACAGGTAAAGCGTGAATATCGACAAGCCGATAAGCAGCATCAGCATCAAATAATATGCGCCGCCGCCCGCCCCGCGCGTCCGCGCGTTGTTGATTTTTATCTCGTGGCCGGAGATGTTGCCGGAAATCGGGGCCTGGGGGCGTTGCATATTTTGCGCGGGCGGCGTTGGAATCGGCGCTTCGCCGATGTTGACCTGGGCCCCGCGGTCAAGCCGCGGGGTGACAACCTCTGGAATCGGCGGCGCGAAAGAAACCGGCTTGAACGCGTTCGCGTCGTCTATGATTTTCGGCTCCGTCGTGAAAAGCGGTTGTATGTCTGCCATTTTCTCCCCCCCGGTGATCGTCCGGTAATTATTCAAGTTTTCGCCAGCGATTGCAATTCTTTTTTCCGCGCGCCGCAATCTCCGCTGGCTCCGCGCTTTTTTCGCGTTCGCGCGTTCAATGCGCGATTCGTATCGCAGGATTTTTTCCGCGCTTTCCTTCGGCGAGACCTTGCCGATGGATTTCTTCGCGTCGCGCAGTTTTTCCCGCTGCAATCTTATAAACTCGTCAAGGTCCGCGATTGTTTTCTCGGCCTCGGCGATTGTCGCGCGCGCGAGTTCGATTTCGTGCGCGGCCTCGGCCGAGCGCGCATCGCGCAGTCCTGCGGCCGCCGCCATTCGCCATTCGCGCAGATCGGTCGCGTTCCGGCTTTGCATCGCCGAATTATATTCGGCCAGGCCGTTGTATGATATATCGAGCTTTTGATATTTGTTATTTTTGCGCGGGCGGACGATTTCCGGGTCCATATTGAAATCGTTTTTTAATATGTCGTCCCATTTGCGGCCGTCCTTGTCGTCCAGCACCAGCATAGTATTTGGCAGAACCGCGTCCCGCGTATCGTCCAAGACCGCCAGAAGTCTGTCCGCTCCGTCAAAAAACGCGCGTAATTTCAATCCGTCGACAACCGCGTCCCGCGCGGTTATGCCGGACGGCGTTTCAACAAGCGAAATGGTTGGAACCATATCTGATGCCATTATTCTCTCTCTTTTTAACGACTAGTGACTAACTACTAGTGACTAACAGATGTGCGCGCACGGGTCTGCGACCCTCGCGCGCCGATATTAGTCACTAGTCGTTAGTCACTAGTCGTTAAAACTACCTCTTCCTCGGCTGCGTGAACTGGTATGCCAGTTTGCAATGCTCGAAGCAATAGGGCTTGCCCGCAAAGCATTTCTCACCGCAGAACTTGAAATCGTCCGTGTCCGGATTTCCCATCGGCCACCGGCACTGGTCGGCCTTCAACGCCATCAGCGCCGCAGACTGCCGCATCAGGCGCTCGGCCCGGACGCGCGCGCCCGCCTCGGTCGCCTTGGCCTCCTGCTTGGTCGGCTTTTTTATCGGCGCGGCCTTTTTTATAATCGGTTTGGGCGCGGGTTTCGCGGCCGTTTTTTTTGCGGCCGCCTTCGCGGCGGGCTTTTTCTCGTTCAGCCCGAGCCGGTTGATTTTTCCGACTATCGCGTTTTTCGTAAAGCCCAGCCGTTTTCCGATTTCCGCCGTGGACAGGCCCTTGTCGAACAGGAACTTCAATTTTGCGGTCAGAGTCGCCGACCAAGAATTAGTTGTTGCCATTTTTGCGCCCTTGCATTATACTTTCCCATAATACAAATTGGGAAGGGCGAAGTAAAGTGAATAAAGAATAATGAATAAAGAATAAATATTTATTCATTATTCTTTATTCATTATTCATTAAAAATGTTGACATTCATATATATTCTCTCCATAATATCGGCCGCGGCGATCTTCGTCGCGGACGCAAGATTCCGTCTGATTCCCGATGTCTGGCTGTGGCCGCTTTTGTTGGCCGGGCTCTGGCTTTACGGGGGATTTGCGGACAATATCGTCGCCGCGGTCATAGGATACTGCGTCGGATTCGTCCTGATGATCGCGACCGCGAAAAAAGAGGCCGTCGGTTTCGGCGATGTGAAATTGCTGGCGGTTGCGGGATTGTGGCTGGGGGTAGACAGGTTCAGCGTCGCGGTCGTGGCCGCGTGCGTTCTGGGAATCGCCTGGGGCCTTTGGAAAAAAGAAAGATTCGTGCCGTTCGCGCCCTTCCTGTTCGCAGGGGCTGCGATTGCGGGATTGGTTATTTAGGACTAGGACTAGGATTAGGACTAGGTGAGCCTGTTGTCGCGTTGTAGCGTTATCACGAGCTCCACCTAGTCCTAATCCTAGTCCTAGTCCCAGCAAAAGGAATGCATTATGTCTGAAATTACAACCGATATGGAACTGACCGCGGGCGAAATGCTGCGCAACGCGCGCACCACCGGCCGCAGGAAGCGCGAGCTCAACACCGTCGCGCGTCTTCTGTGCATCAAGGAAGAGTTCCTGGCCGCGCTTGAAAACGACGATTTCGGAAAAATCGGCGAGCTGGTCTATATTCTTGGCTTTGCGCGCAACTATGCGATGGAGCTGGAACTCGACCCCTATATCATCGTCGACAAGATAAAGCGCCAGATGGGATTCTTGGAGGAAGAGGATGCGGTCGAGGTCGAAGGCGAGGAATCCACCGGCATTATGGATAAAGCGCCCAAGCCGTCGAAGTTCGCAAACTGGCTGCGCGGCAAAGCCAAGGTTATTCTGGTCGGCATCATCGTCGCGATTATCGCGGGCGGCGCGGCCATCGTGATCGCGAATGTGGCGCCGAAGGCGGCCGAGCCCGAGCCCGCGCAAATCGCAGGCGCCGGAATGAAGTTCAACCAGCCGGTTCTGCGCGAATACGGCCTTAAAAACAAGGATTATTCCCGCGTCGTTTTGCAGGCCGTCGGCACGACCTGGATTCAGATTAAAAATGCCGCCGGGACCGTAGTCTTCGAGCATTCGATGACCGCGGGCGATGTCTATTACGCGCTGAACGGCGCGACCGCGACAATCGGAAACGCGGCGGCCCTCGATGTCTGGGTCGACGGCAGGGAGATTCCGAAGCTCGGCAGCGAGCATCAGCGGGTGCTGGATCTGCCGCTGTCGCCCGATAGTTTGAGTAAATAATTCATAATTCATAATGCATAATTCATAATTACCCCACCCAAGTTTTGCTAGGACTCGCACTATGTGCTCGCCAAGCAAAACTTTCCCGCCCCGCGAAGCGGGGCAGGAGGGGACTCGTTAAAACGACGGGACGAACATTCCGTATGCCGCGGGTCTTCGGGAAAGTATGCTGCACGCGGTCGCGCAGCTGGCGCCGCATCCGCCGAGAAATCCCTGATACCAGCCGAGCATCAGCATTCCCGTTTTCGGGTATGTCATCCTGCACCAGCAGTATTGCCCGCCGTTTTCCATTATATCTTCGTTGTCGTATGTCAGCGTGGAGCAGATGGCAATGCCGCCGACGACAATCTCGCCGGGGCAGAGTTCGGCGATTGTCGTCGCCGCGCTTTCTCCGGATGCTTTTTGGGTCTCGAAAGCTCCGTTGTTCGTTCCCTTGCAACTCGGGCCGTGCGCCCAGATTTTTGCCGTCGTGTTGTGCGCATAGTTAAACGGAACGCGCCGCGCGCAGAGCTTTGCCGCTTGCGCCTGCGGCGCAAGCGAAATGAATAGCGAATAAAGAATAATGAATAAATGTTTGCCTGTTCGCAGGCCTCCATTATTCTTTATTCTTTGTTCTTTATTATTTAACATTTTTTTCTCCCTATTTTGTTTTTTACGCGATGCCTTTCAGCGGGCGTTCCCCTCCTTTGGAGGGGTGCCGCCCGAAGGGCGGCGGGGTGGTGTTTCACATTTGCACTGCCAAAACCTAAACAAAAGTTTTTGCAAAAAAACTTTTGTCATTCCCGCGAAAGCGGGAATAGGGTTCTAAA
>JAISGC010000112.1 GCA_031263295.1 Rickettsiales bacterium | reverse complement strand
GTTTTAATTTAGCAAGCTGTTTCGCAATCGCGCCGGTTTTTGCGGCCGAGACCTTTTCCGAATCGATAATGGTCAGGGTCCCGTCGATCGCGTGCGAAGACAAGGCCATTTTCAATCCGAGCGCGCGGATTTTTTTCGGCAAATCCATAGCATGCGTGCGAACGACCGGCCCAAATATCACGCCGCCGCCGCGCATATGCACATTGCGCTTTTCGCCCTGGCGCGCGTTTCCGGTCTTCTTCTGCTTGTAGACTTTGCGGCCCGAGCCCGAGACCTCGGACACGGATTTGACCGCGTGAGTTCCCTGGCGAGCATTCGCAAGCTGCCAATGCACGACGCGCTGCAAAATGTCGCCGCGCGGCTTGACGCCGAAAATCGCATCCGACAATTCGATGTTGCCCGAGGCTTTGCCTTCAAGATTTATAATATCAAGTTTCATAATTATTCACCGACCTTCTCTTCCGCGACAGGTTCCGCCGCGGCTTCGACCGCCGGCTCCGCCGCCGCAACGGGCTCCTCATTGCTCGCCGCCGATTGCTCATTGCTCATTATTGTCGGAACCGGCAAGTCTTTATTCAATTCCTGTTTGACCGCGTCGGTTATCATAACGAACGATCCGTTCGCGCCCGGCACCGCGCCGTCTATATATATAAGGTTGTCTTCGAGGTTCACGCCGAAAACTTTCAGATTCTGAACCGAGACGATTTCATTTCCCATCTGTCCGGCCATCTTGCGGCCCTTGAAGACCTTGCCCGGCCATTCGCGGTTTCCGATTGAGCCCAACGAGCGATGCGTTTTCAAGGTTCCGCGCGATGCGGAATCGCCCGAGAAATTATGCCGCTTCATACCGCCCTGGAAGCCCTTGCCCTTGGATGTCCCCTGGACATCGACCATGCATCCGGCGATAAAATGACCCGCCGACATCGATGTGCCGACGGGCAGAATGCAATCGTCCGAGACGCGGAACTCCGAGACTTTGCGGAACAACTTCACGCCGTTCTTTTTGGCCTCCGCAATCTGCGGCTTGTTCATATGCTTTTCTTTCGCCTCGTTCATACCGAGGACCACGGCCGAATATCCGTTCTTGTCCGCGGTGCGGCTGCCGATAACGCCGCAGTCGCCGACGCCGAGAACCGTCACGCCGTGCGCCGCGCCATTGTCGTCGAACAATCGCGTCATTCCAAGTTTCGTAGTTATAAGTCCCGTTCGTTTAGCCATCTTTTTATGCCTTTTCTAACAAGGTTCGCGTGATAACCGCCCATCTCGACGCGTTTTTCACCCACTCGTGTATTTTTATACACTTCGGGGTGAAAAACGCATCGACCTGAACGATTCTGACGCGAACACCTCGCTATACCGCTCTTTTTAGAGCTTTATTTTTACATCCACTCCGCTCGCAAGGTCCAACTTCATCAGGGCATCGACTGTCTGAGGGGTTGGGTTCACAATATCGATAACTCTCTTGTGATTGCGAATCTCGAATTGCTCGCGCGATTTCTTGTTCACATGCGGCGAGCGGTTGACCGTGAACTTCTGCGTCCAGGTCGGCAACGGAACCGGTCCGACAAGCGTCGCCCCCGTGCGCTCGGCCGTGCGCGAAATCTCGTCGCTGGCCGAATCAAGCACCCTGTGGTCGTATGCTGTCAGTTTAATTCTTATCTTTTGCGATTCCATCTTTATATAGTTTGAGTTTGAGTTTGAGTTTGAGTGGAACTTGCCTCACTCGAACTCGAACTCAAACTCAAACTCTCCTTATTTAATAACCTTCGACACGACTCCGGATCCGACGGTCCGTCCGCCTTCGCGGATAGCAAAGCGCGATCCGTCTTCCATGGCGATCGGGGCGATCAGGGTAACCGTTATCTTCACATTGTCGCCCGGCAGAACCATTTCCTTTCCGGCCGGAAGCGCAATCGTTCCCGTCACATCGGTCGTGTTGAAATAGAACTGCGGCCGATAGTTTCCGAAGAACGGAGTGTGCCGTCCGCCCTCGTCCTTGGTCAGAATATAGACCTCGGCCTCGAACTCGGTGTGCGGGGTGATCGAACCGGGCTTGCAGATAATCTGGCCGCGCTCGACTTCCTCTTTCTTGGTGCCGCGAAGCAACAGGCCGACATTGTCGCCCGCCTGGCCTTCGTCGAGCAATTTGCGGAACATCTCGACGCCGGTGATGGTCGTCTTGGATGTCGGGCGCAGGCCGACGATTTCGACTTCGTCGCCGACATGCACGATTCCCTGGTCGATGCGTCCCGTGACGACGGTGCCGCGGCCGGTGATCGAGAACACATCCTCAATCGCCATGCGGAACGGCTTGTCGGTCGGACGGACCGGGGTCGGAATATATTCGTCGACCGCTTTCAGAAGCGCGTCGATGGCTTCCTTGCCAAGGCCGTCGGATTTGCCCTCGACCGCCGAAACCGCCGAGCCGTGAATAATAGGAGTGTTCGCTCCGTCGAATCCGTTCGCGGACAAAAGTTCCCTGACTTCCATCTCGACCAATTCCAACAATTCCTTGTCGGTGGCCAAATCGCACTTGTTCAGGAAGACGACGATTTTTCCGATTCCGACCTGGCGCGCCAGCAGCACATGCTCGCGCGTCTGGGGCATCGGCCCGTCGGTCGCCGCGACGACCAGTATCGCGCCGTCCATCTGGGCCGCGCCGGTAATCATATTCTTGACATAGTCCGCGTGTCCCGGGCAGTCGACATGGGCGTAGTGCCGGTCGGCCGATTCGTATTCCACATGGGTCGTGTTGATCGTTATTCCGCGCGCCTTTTCCTCGGGGGCCGAATCGATTTCGCCGACGCCCTTCGCCTTGTCCGCGCCGACGCCGTAGTAATGAACTATACCGGCGGTCAGGGTCGTCTTTCCGTGATCGACATGGCCGATGGTTCCGATATTCACATGAGGCTTCGCGCGCACATATTTTTCTTTCGCCATAATGTTTCTCCTTTTTAGGTTTCTATATGTTGTTTTTATTCAATCTCTTGACTTCGAGCCAGCCCATTATATAGGACAAATATCAAAAGTCAATCGCAGTCGGAGTTTGAGTTTGAGTGGAACTTGTTAAAGCGTTTGTTTTTTATCGACAACGCGCAAGCAATTCCCACTCAAACTCCAACTCGAACTCAAACTACTTCGTCATCTTCTTCACCACCTCGTCCGCGACATTCTGCGGGACATCCGAGTAATGCGACAATTCCATATAGGGATTGGCGCGGCCCTGCGACAGACTGCGCAAGGTCTTCACATATCCGAACAGGTTCGCCAAGGGCACGAAGGCCGAGACCAATTGGTTCCCGAACTGCGTGTCGATTCCGTTTATCTGGCCGCGGCGCGAATTGAGGTCGCCGATGATGTCGCCGACATATTCTTCGGGCGTGTTCACCGACAGCTTCATAATCGGCTCCATAATCTTCGGACCGGCTTTTTTAATCGCCTCGCGGAAGCAGGCCCGCGACGCAATCTCGAAGCACAGAACATTGGAATCGACCTCGTGATATTTTCCATCGACCAGCGTCGCCTTGAAGTCCACCGTCGGATAGCCAATCAGCACGCCGGTTTCCTGCGCGATGCGAAGGCCCTTCTCCACGCCCGGTATAAACTCCCTCGGTATCGCTCCGCCGACGATTTTATTCTCGAAGACATAACCAGCGCCCGGCTCCTGCGGCTCGAATATAATTTTCACCTGCGCATATTGGCCCGATCCGCCCGACTGCTTTTTATGAGTGTATTCCTCGGTGACGGTTTTCGTGAAGGATTCGCGATAAGCTATGCGCGGCTCTCCGACATTGACCTCTACCTTGAACTCGCGAAGGAGGCGGTCAACCAAAATCTCCAAGTGCAATTCGCCGACGCCCTGCAATATGGTCTGGCCCGATTCCTGGTCCACCGAAACGCGGAAGGACGGATCCTCGCGCGCGAGCGCCTGCAAGCCCAGCGACAATTTTTCAATATCGTTTTTCGTCTTCGGCTCCACCGCCAGCGACATAACCGGCTCCGGTATATGAATCTGGCCGAGGATTATCGGCTTGTCCTCCGAGCACAGCGTGTCGCCCGTAATCGTATCTTTCAGGCCGACAAGCGTTATAATATCGCCCGCCGACGCCTCTTTTATTTCCTCGCGATTGTTCGCGTGCATAAGGAGCATGCGGCCAACGCGCTCGCGTTTGTCGCGCGTCGAATTATAGACATACGAGCCCGCCGACAATTTTCCCGAATATATGCGGACGAACATCAGGTTGCCGACGAAGGGATCGTTCGCGACCTTGAACGCTATGGCCGAGAAAGGCTCGTCCGCGTTCGGATGCCGAACCTCTTCGGTTTCTTTGTCCATCTTGACGCCCTCTATCGCCGGAATGTCGACCGGAGACGGCAGGTAATCCACGACAGCATCCAGCATCGGCTGAACGCCCTTGTTCTTAAAGGCCGAGCCGCAAATCACAGGATTGAATTGCTGGGCAATCGTTCCCTTCCTCAATAATCTTTTGATTGTCGGGACATCGGGCATAGCGCCGTTCATATACGCTTCCATAACCGCATCGTCAAGCGTCACAACTTCCTCGACCAATTTCGTATGGAGTTCCTCGGCCTTGGCTTTCAGATCCGCCGGGATTTCGCCGATAATCGGATTCGATCCGGTTTCGTCCTCCCAGACAATGCCCTTCATTTCGACGACATCGACGCAGCCCTTGAATGTGTCCTCGTTCCCGATCGGAAAGTTTATAACCAGCGGGTTCGCGCCGAGGCGCTCCCTTATCATATCCACGCAGCGGAAGAAGTTCGAGCCCACGCGGTCCATCTTGTTCACAAAGCAGATGCGCGGGACATTGTATCTGTCCGCCTGGCGCCAAACGGTTTCGGTCTGGGGCTGAACGCCCGACACCGATTCGAACACGGCGACCGCGCCGTCGAGAACGCGCAAACTGCGCTCGACTTCCATAGTGAAGTCCACATGTCCCGGCGTATCGATAAGATTGATGCGGTGGTCTTTCCAAAAGCAAGTCGTCGCGGCCGAAGTAATCGTGATTCCGCGCTCCTGCTCCTGAACCATCCAGTCCATGGTGGCCGCGCCGTCGTGCACCTCGCCAATTTTATAATTCTTGCCGGTATAGAAAAGAATCCGCTCGGAAGTCGTGGTTTTTCCGGCGTCGATATGCGCCATAATTCCGATATTCCGATACATATCCAAAGTAGCAGTTTTCCCTACCGACATAATTTTTTCCTTTTCTTGTATTCATTCTCTATCGTTATGCGACAACATAAAGAACTCGTCACCCCGGCGCAGGCCGGGGTCCACTGCTCTGTTGCTCGTCATAATTTATAAATTATGACGCGCCTTCCTGCAATGGTTCCCGGCCTTCGCCGGGATGACGGCCCTGCGGGCCGTCTTTGGTTTTTCCTTACCACCTGAAATGCGCGAAGGCCTTGTTCGCGTCCGCCATTTTGTGCGTGTCTATCTTTTTCTTGAACGCGCCGCCTTGGCCCGTCAAAGCGTCACGCAATTCGGCGAACAATTTCTCGTCCATATTCCGCTCGCCGCGTTTTCTCGCGAACATAACCAGCCAGCGCAAGGCCAAAGTCTGCTGCCGCTCTTTTCTGACCTCGACCGGAACTTGATAGGTCGCTCCGCCGACGCGGCGGCCCTTGACCTCGACCGAAGGCTTTATCGCGTCTATGGCGTCCAGAAACGCCGCCAGCTCGTTGCCGTCCTTGGCAACCTTCTTCAATTTCTCCATCGCGCCGTAGACTATATTTTCCGCGACTTCTTTTTTGCCGTCCCACATCACGACATTTATCGCCTTCGCGACGACCAGATTATGATACTTGGAATCCGGCAGAATCGTGCGATGCTCGGCTTGTTTGCGTCTTGACATTTATCTTCACCCTTTGTTGTTGGATTACTGGTATCAGGTATCCGGAAACAGGTATCAGGAGGCTGGCGTTTGTTATAAGCTATTGTGTTATAACTTGCACTGCGTCCCTGATACCTGTTTCCTGATACCCGATGCCTTTACGCCTTCTTCGCCTTGGCCCCGTAGAGGCTGCGGCCCTGTTTTCTCGCGGCCACGCCCTGGGTGTCCAGAACGCCGCGGATAATGTGATACTTCACGCCCGGCAAGTCTTTGACGCGTCCGCCGCGAATCATAACGACGCTGTGCTCTTGAAGGTTGTGGCCTTCGCCCGGAATGTATGCCGTGACTTCGTTGCCGTTCGCCAATTTTACGCGCGCGACCTTGCGCATAGCGGAGTTGGGTTTTTTCGGCGTCGTGGTATAGACGCGGGTGCAGACGCCGCGCTTCTGCGGGCATTGCTTCATATCGGGCGCCTTCGATTTCGCGACTTTCGGCGACCTTGGTTTGCGAATAAGTTGATTCACTGTCGGCATATCTATTTTTCCTTTTCTAACAAGGTTCGCGTGATAATCGCCCAAATCGACGCGAAAATCACCCACTCGCGTATTGTTATACGCGTCGGGGTGATTTTCGCATCGCCTTGAACGATTCTGACGCGAACACCTCGCTATAAATCTCTATAAAACCGCCCCGCGATTTTATTTTTTTGCATTTTCTCCGGCTGTCCGTTTTATATCCCCAAACCTGTGTTCGGTTGAAACGGGCGGATTTCCGCAGGAAAATGGTTTAACGCGATGCAAATATCTTATGCAAAGCGCGGCTATTATAAGGGCAAACGGGCGTTATGTCAAGAAAAACCTGTGTTTTAACGACTAACGACTAACGGCGGCGCGACGGCAGGCTCACCACTAGTCACTAGTAGTTAGTCGTTAGTAGTTATTTCGATGCCATCGCGAGTCCGGGAAAAGCGAGTATGCCGCCGTTGTTTCGGTTAAAAAAGTTCGCGCAATGCTCCGGGAACCAGTCGGAGCCCGCCGGAACGACATACAGCCACATCGGATTCGCAAATGTGGTCACAACCCCGTTCTGTCTGTATTCCAGCGCGCGGCAAAATCTCCCCGTGCCGTTCGACATCGAATCGCCATAGATATAATTTCCACTTCCGCAATGTTCGCGCGGATCGTCCATTCCGACCATCGGTCTTGAAGCGGAATAATCGGGGTACGCGCAATCGGTTCCGGCGGCCCAAAAGCTTCCGTCTTGCCGAATGGATGCCTTTTCCCCGAACCTCACGACGCACAGCTTCGCGCCATTGGCGGCAAAGCCGCCAATGGCAGAGAATAAGAGAATGAGAGAATAAGAGAATAGCCTGCATTTGTTATTGCGCAATCCTCTTATTCCAAGTTCCATTCTCTTATTCTCTAATTCTCTTATTCTCTTTTTCATAATTTTTCTCCCTGTTTTATCGATTGGGAGAAGGCGGCCGGGGATTGACGAATCATAAAAAAGAATGATTCCGTAAAGCTTGCGCAGTACGGCCCCCGACCATAAGCGGAGATGCTTGCCGCAATGCGGCAAGTGCATAAAAAAGACCGCCACGCGGTCAAAGTTTTATGCGCGGATTACGACGAAAAAATGTTTCGCCGCTTTTTTATGGGATCGTCAAATCCCCGAACCGGTTTCCCAACCTGGTTCTGCTTTCATTTTATATTTTTTTGCATTTTTTGTAAAGGAAAAAAGGATCAGGACTAGGATTAGGACTAGGTGAACCTTGTTATTGCGTTGCAGCACTATCACAAGGTTCACCTAGTCCTAATCCTAGTCCTAGTCCTATTTAGACAATTCTATAATTTCCGACGCGAGCAGCATATCCGTCTGCTTCGCCTTCTCGATTTGGGCCAGCGCGTAAAGAACGCTCGCGTGATCGCGTCCGACAAGGTTTCCGATTTCCGCAAGCGTAAGCGTCGTCGAGACTTTCAATGCCGCCATAATTTTCTGACGCGCGAACACAACTGCCCGCGTCCGCGATGCCGAGATTATATCGTCGAACGACATTCCCAATTTCACGCACATATTTTTAACCATCGCAATCGGCGTTTTTGTTTTTTCGAGGACATCGCCCAAGAGCCTTTCGCAAACGGCTTCGTCGATTTGGCCGCAATCGAGTTCCGTCCAGGCCGCGATTTTTTTAACGATACCCGACAGGATGTGTCCGTTCGCGGGCGCGCGTTCCGCGATAGATTTCGCCAAGGCGTCCGCGACGCCGTTCTTTTTAAGTATTGCCGCGCGAACATCCGCGCCCGGCGCGACCAAATCGACCGACAGACCCGACGACAGCAACGAAACCAAGCGCCTATCGAATCCCGCAATCTGGGACGGAGCAATATTCGCGGTTATCACGACATTTTTTCCCATGCGAATCAAATCGTTCAGAAGCGCGGAAAACTCTTCGAGCGATGCGCGCTTGCCCGCGAGCGTCTGGACATCGTCCAAAATAAATGTATCGACATTCCGCAGCGAATCTTTCCATTGAAACACCGCGCCCGATTTCATCGACCGCACGAAATCGTTCACGAATGCCGCGCCCGTTGTCATAATCGTCCGCGGATTTTTCGCCAGGCTTTCCATCAGCATTGTTTTACCCGTTCCCGTCGCCCCATAAATAACCAGCGGCGAAAATCCGACAGGGTCGGCCCCCGCAACTTTTTTCAGCGCCTCAATCGCAAACTTGTTTTGCTCGTTGCAAACGAAATTATCAAAGGATATTTTATTTTGTGAAACCGGCGCCGCCGCGATTTCATTTTTAATGATGCGCAGCTGCGGGCGCTTGGTTATGACGCTGACGCCGACGGCGACAAGAGCATCCTTGAAAGCATTGCTTATATAATCGGCATTGAATCGCGAGTTCGCGACAAGATTATTTCCCTCGACTGCGCATGGCGCTATCCAGGCGGCGAAATCGTTTGCAGCGATTTTCTCGCTCAACGCCGTTTTGACATCCAGATTTTCCGCAACTTGTTTAAGTGCAACCGCGCCCATCCGTATCTCCTTTTTGCCGCTTCCCGATGCCCACAACCTAGCCCCAAAAAAATGGTTTTCAAGTTTTTTATAAAAAGAAATTTTACCCAAATCGATTTGACTTCCGATTCGGATTCGTAGCGGAAATCAGCGCTGTATAGACAATCTTTGTCTATACGCGGACGAAGCCTCCGGCGGTTTTTCTGACCATTCCGCCCAGTTCCAAGACGACCAGTTCGGCCAATATTTCCGATACGCTTTTTTTGGCAAGGGATGCCAATACATTTTCGTTCGCCGGAATGTTTCCGATGAGGTCTAGCAATGCCGATTGCCCTTCTTTTGCCGCCGGCCGCTGGCCGGTCGTTTTTTCGGCAAATTGAAAAAAGTCGACGGCCCCGCGGCATAACTTCGCGGCGCCTTCCGCGATGAATCGATTCGGTCCCGCGCTCCGTCCGTCGGAGGGATGACCGGGAATCGCCCAAAGCGCGCGCCCGAGCTCCAACGCAAATCCGGCGGTCGCAACAGAGCCGGACTTTTCGTCGGCCTCGCCTAGTATCAGTTTTTCAGACAGGCCCGCAACCACGCGGTTGCGCGCGATGAAATTATTCGCGACGGGCTTGTATCCGGTCGCCTGGTCCGAGACGATCGCGCCGCGCTCTATGATTTCGTAATATAATTTTTCGTTTTCAAGCGGCCAGATGTAGTCGGCTCCGCCCGCGAGGACGGCAATAGTGTTTTCGCCCGCGACCGAAAGCGCGCCCGCGTGAGCGGCCGAATCGGTTCCCATGGCCATACCTGAAACGACGCAAATATTGCGGCGCGCGAATTCGCCCGCGAGCTCGGAGGTGAATCGCATAGCGGCGGCGGTCGCGTGGCGCGTTCCAACAATGCCCACGCTTACTTTGGCCAGTGCGGCCTCGCACCCGCGGACGGCAAGGACGGGGGAATGATTTTTCGCGGACTTATAAATCGCCGGAAACTCCGGCGCGTCGTCGTCTATGTATTTTATGCCGAGCGACATCGCCAAGTCTATCTCGCGCCGGACCGAATCGATTTGGTCGCCCGCAATGCGCAGCTCCTCGACCGCGCCCTCTGCTCCGCCGAAAGCATCGATCAGCTCGCGGTATTTCACCGCGCCTATGCCGCGCGTGCGGATGATTAAAAGTTTGTTGAATAAATCGGGATTCATTTTTTTTAGGGACTAGGTGTGGCCCGTTATCACGCATCAGCATCATCACACGCTTCACCTAGTCCTAGTCCTAATCCTAGTCCTACCTCTTAAACTTCATTTTCGGTTCGGTTCCGGAAAGCAGGCGGCGGATGTTAGAGCGCTCGCGCCATAAAATCAAAACGC
Source organism: Rickettsiales bacterium (assembly GCA_031263295.1). GTDB lineage: Bacteria > Pseudomonadota > Alphaproteobacteria > Rs-D84 > Rs-D84 > JAISGC01. The sequence goes on along the minus strand of JAISGC010000112.1, from coordinate 2,491 downwards.
AGAGCCCGGCTATCGCGATGCCGACATTGGCGGACAGATAAAATCCCATTCCGACTGCGACCGGCATCGCAATGAACGCAGACAGGGAGGAATATCCTGTCAGTATCACGCCGACAACAAATGTTCCGAACGCGGCCGCGGCCATAAGCGGCCAAACCGCGAGAAGAAATCCGAGCGCGCTCGCCACGCCCTTGCCGCCCTTGAAGCCGAGCCACACGGGATAGCAATGCCCGATAACCGCGGCGACTCCCGCCCACAGGCCGAAGATATGAACCGCGAAGAAGGCCTTGGCCAAATCCAAAATCAAAACCGGAATCGCGAGGGCGAGCCCGCCCGCGCGAAGTGCGTTCGTCGCGCCTGTGGACTTGCTGCCGATTTTGCGCAAGTCGTGCCCGAAAAGTTTCCCAAGAATCAATCCGAACGGAATCGACCCCATAAAATATCCGGCCGCAATCGCAATCAATAATTGTTCGTTCATAATATATTCCATATCTATTCTCTGTTCTCTATTCTCTGTTATCTATTTTGCACCAAGGCTGGCGCTTGCCTCCATTGTATGGCCGGGCGAGTTTGCCGTCAATCATAATCTTTCCTATGTCCCGGCCGCCCTCTGCGACCAGCGCGTCTATGCGCCCCAAATATTTGTCGTCTTTTATTTTATCCAATTCGACAATCGTTCCCTTTGGAATAAGCGCGCCGAGCCGCGCCTTGGCCAGATTCGCCAATTCGATTTCGGATTCGCACTCGCCGGACATCTCGGGCGCGTCTATGTTTCGGATGCGAACGCGCACGGATATTTTCGCGCCGTTTTCAAGCGCGACCTTGGCCGAGAAAGTATCGCCGTCGAAGATATAGTCGACATCGGCCCGAAGCGATTCTGCTTTGGCGGCAAAGCCGCCAAAGCAAGAGAGTAAGAGAATGAGAGAATAAGAGAATGAAGCCCGCGAAAACCGCAGTGCTTTTATTTTTCGCAAAAACCTTTTAACAAGTTTCATTCTCTCATTCTCTGCAAACGCGAAGCGTTTGCATTCTCTTATTCTCTCTTCCTTGAATCGCAAAGCGATTCACGGCAATAATGGAGACCATGTCGGATCCATTCCGTTGACGCCTTCGGGCGTTTTGATTTCATAGTTGAAGTGGCCGAGAATATCGACGCTGCGGATGGACGATTGGCGCTCGTCGCCGTCGTTGATTTTTTCCGTCTCGAAATAAACCAGGCGGCGGCTGTTCGGCGCCCAAGACGGAGCCTCCATATACCAGCCGCCAGCGAGGATGCGCTCGTTCTTGCCCTCGGGCGACATCACGCCGATGAAGAATGTGTCGTCCGCGATTTTGGTAAATGCCAGATATTTTCCGTCGGGCGAAAAGGCCGGCGTCGCATAGCGCCCGTCGCCGTATGAAATCCGCCGCGTTTTCAATGTCTTCAAGTCGAGCGCGTGAAGCTGCTGCGAACCCGACGAGTTGGAATTATACGCCATAATTTTTCCGTCCGGCGAATATGACGGCGAAGTGTTTATGCCGGTCGTCCTGGTCAATTTGCGCATTTTTTTTGTGTCGATTTCATATTCATAAATGTTCGACGCGCCGTTATCCTCGACAAGGGAGAACGCGATTTTCTTTCCGTCGGGCGACCAGCGCGGCGCGAAGTTCATCCCCGGAAACTTTCCGAGTTTCCTCTGCGACCCGTCGTTCATATCAAGTATCCAGACATTCGGATCCTCGTCCCTGAACGACAGGAAAACTATGCGCTGCATATTCGGCGAGAAATGCGGATTCAGCACATAGGCGCGGTCGTCCGAAATAAACCTGAAATTGGCGCCGTCCATATCCATAATCGCAAGTCGTTTTTTCGGCGTCATATATCCGCCCGACATCGCGGTCAAGACAATCTGCGAATCGAAGTATCCGCCCTCGCCCGTGAGCCGCGAATAAATCGCGTCCGACATAATATGCCCCAGGCGGCGCGACGCGTCTATGCCGGTCAATAACGATTGCGCCTCGATCTGCTCCTTGCCCTTGATGTCCCAGACGAAAAATTGCAGGCGCAGTTTTTTGTCTTTCGTGCGCGTCAGCTTCGACTGCACCAGAACCTTGGCCTTTATCGCGGACCACTTTTGGAAGTTCGGCATGGTGTCGAACTTTAATATTTCGGGCGCGGCCGAAACGCTGACTATGTGGAACAGGCCGCTGGAACGCAAATCGGCCTCGACCACCTTGCGGATTTCGTCCGCGATTTTTTCGTTGGCGGGCATCGCGTCGAACTTCGCGATCGCGATTTCAATCGGCTCGGCATTCCCGGCGACGATGTCGACCTTCAACTCCGCCGACGCGGAATAGAGAACAGAGAACAGAGAACAGAGAACAGATAATAGTTTTTTCATGAATTGAAGAATACTGAAAAACAGTCGACAGCGCAATAGGTAATGCGACTTATAAAGCGCGACGGGCAGGACGCGCGGTGTGCCCCACCATAGGACGGGTGGGATTGTAC
>JAISGC010000100.1 GCA_031263295.1 Rickettsiales bacterium | reverse complement strand
TGATTTATGATACAATACGCCCGAATGAACAGAGGGATTTTTGCTATGAAAAAGATTTTTTCGTTGGTTTTGTGCGCCTTCGCGGCAATCGCGACCGGCGTGGCCCGGTCTGACTATGCGGCGCCATACGGCGGCAACTCGGACAGCAACCCGCGCAGCGGCGGTCAATTCGTGCAGGGCCCGAGCGGCCCGGTGCAGGTTGGATTCAATCCGGATGCGGCGCGCGCGACCACGACAACGACCGAGGTCGTGACGACCACGGCGACGGCTGGGCCTACGGCCCAGCCGTCCGACGCGGCCGCGTCGGAAAATAATTTGGAAGGAAACACAATTTCGATAGAGGACCAGGCGGCGGACGAAATAAAGGCGCGGTTCGCGCTGTCGTTCAACAAGGCGAGGCAGGCCTGCCCGATAGTTATCGATAAAATCAACGCGATAAAAGTATCGGCCGGAATCAATGTGGCGACGGGTGTTGTTGGAACTATTGGCGGCGGAACGGCGGCTGTGACGGGATTTATGAAAGACAAGCAGGATTCTGTGAAGGCATATGGATTGACGGCTGAGATTAAAGAAGGTGGTATAGGTTATAAAGTTAGTGATGAATTGGAAATAAAAGTAAATGGTGGAACTGCTATAAAACTTGCTACGGTTGGTGAAGTGGCCGAGGGTAAAATTACTAAACTTGCAGTGAATGATGCCGTAGTAAAAACATTGTTTCCAGAAGCCGGTTTAGAGGATTCAAGCACAGAGCAGACCAGGACTACCAAAGCAAAGGTAAAGTTTGTTTGTGGTGCGAATGGTTTAGAAGCGGAAGTTGTCAAAGGTTCAGAAGGTGCAGGTTATAAAGTTAGTGATGAATTGGAAATAAAAGTAAATGGTGGAACTGCTATAAAACTTGCTACGGTTGGTGAAGTGGCCGAGGGTAAAATTACCAAACTTGCAGTGAATGATGCCGTAGTAAAAACATTGTTTCCAGAAGCCGGTTTAGAGGATTCAAGCACAGAGCAGACTAGGACCACCAAAGCAAAAGTGAGGTTTGCCTGCGGAATCGTCGACGAGCATCAATCCGACTTGGCTAACAAACTCGGCACGGCGCGGACCATCGGCTCGTTTGTCGGCGGCGGCGCGAATGTCGTCGGCGCGGGTTCGGTCTTTATCGGTCTCGGCCAGTTCGACGAAGCCATAAAGGGCATCGAACTTTGCAATTCGGCCGTTGCCGAAATAGAAAAGCAGGCGACGGAGCTCAGCTTTGCGAAACCGACCGATTCGGCAATCGGCCAAATGAAAGACATCGTCTCGGCCTGCAAGGGATTGGATAAAAAGAATATCGAGGACATCAAGGGCAAACTGACCGCGTCGGGCGTAATTTCCGCAGTCGGCGCCGTGACCGGAATCACCGGCGGAGTTCTGTCGATGCAATCGAATAAAAATACCGCGGCCGGTCCGGTCGAGTCCGACAAGGCGGGCACCGCGTCGAATATCCTGGCCGTCGCGACCACGGCCGCGTCTTTGGGCAGCACGATATTTAGCGGCGTGTCCCTGGCGGGCCTGAACAAAAACGGCGAAGTCGCGGAAAAGTGCAAGGGCGCATTCGATTCCAACGGGATAAGACCGGCGTATATGGTGCAGTGATTTATTTGGCGCGATGGGCGGCGGGGCGGTGTTCCCCTCCAAAGGAGGGGAACACCACGCGGAAGGCCCGTCGCGCTTGACATCCGCAACCGATTCGCTAAAATAACAACACTATGAACAAACAATTTGTTCTTTTCACTACGACCACGACCCCGTTGGGGGTGTAATTTCTATCGCGCAAACTTTGCGTTTTTCCAATATTTCTGAAATAATTAAAAAAAGGACAAACTATGTCATACGATATTTCAATAATTCGGCACTCCTTGGCGCATATAATGGCGGCGGCGGTGCAAAAACTCTGGCCCGATGTGCGGTTCGCGGGCGGCCCCGCGATAGACGACGGATTCTATTACGACTTTGATATGGAGCATCGCATAACCGAGGAAGATTTCCCGGCGATAGAAAAAGCGATGCGGGAATTGATAAAGTCCGATGGTCGGTTCGTCCGCCGCGATGTCTCCGCCGATGAAGCGCGCGAGATATTCGCCGCGCAACCATACAAACTTGAATGGATAAACGAATACGCGGCGAGCGGCGCCGACGAGCCGCTGTCCGTCTATCAATTCCGCGACTTTACCGATTTGTGCCGCGGGCCGCATGTGGAATCGTCAAAGGAACTTCCGAAAGACGGATTCAAGATTCGCAGCGTCGCGGGCGCATACTGGAAAGGCGACAGCAAGAATAAAATGCTGCAACGCGTCTATGCCTATGCATTCGCCAACGCCGCGGAATTGGACCAACACATTGCCAATGTCGCCGAGGCCGAAAAGCGCGACCATAAAAAAATCGGGCCCGCGCTCGAACTTTTCCATTTCGATTCGCGGTCGCCGGGCGTTCCCTATTGGCTGCCGCGCGGACTGATTGTCTACAAGGAGCTCTATCGGTTCTGGGCCGACTATCACGAAGAGCACGACTATCAGGAGTTCCGCGGCACGCTTCTGAACAAGCGCGAACTCTTCGTTCCGTCCGGCCACTGGGATCACTATCAGGATTCGATGTGGATTATCAAGGAGGATGAGGACAATGTCTATGCGTTGAAACCGATGTCGTGCCCTAACTCGATTGTCGTCTATGCCACCAAGATGCGCAGCTATAACGACTTGCCGCTGCGCCTGTCGGACGCCGATACGCTCTATCGCCACGAAAGCACCGGGTCGCTCAACGGCCTGTTCCGCACTTTCGAGTTCAACCAGGACGACGCGCACATCTTCGTCTCGCCCGACCAAATCGAAGACGAATACAATCGCATCTTCGATATTGTCGACGACTTTTATAAATTGTTCGGAATAAAATGCAGTTTCAATCTGTCGACCCGCCCCGATTCGTTCGTCGGCGAAAAGGAGATTTGGGACCGCGCGGAGGCCGCGCTTGAAAAAATCTTGGTCGCCCGATTCGGCCGCGACAACTTCAAGATTCAGGAAAAGGACGGCGCGTTCTACGGCCCGAAAGTCGACATCAATATAAAGGACGCCCTCGGCCGCGAATGGCAGTGCGGAACGATACAGCTCGACTTCTTTATGGCGGGTCGATTCGGAATAACCTACACCGACCGCGACGGCGCCAAGAAAACCCCGATTATGATTCACCGCGTGATTTACGGGTCGCTCGGGCGCTTTATCGGAATACTTATCGAGCATTTCGCGGGCAAGTTGCCGCTTTGGATTTCGCCCGTGCACGCGGCGGTCATCCCGATTTCGCAGGACTATGAGAAATACGCCGACGAAGTTTTCGCGCGCCTCTACGACGCCGATGTGCGGACCGCGACCCGCGGGCTCCGCATCGAGAAATCATACTCGGCCGAATCGATGCAAAAGCGCATCCGCGACGCGCAGGTTATGCAGACGCCGTATATGATTATCGTCGGCGAAAAGGAGCAGGCGGACGGGACTATTTCCGTGCGCACCCGCGACGGCCGGCAAATCAACGGCGTGAAATTGGACGATTTCATAGCCGAAATGAAAGAAAAAATAAAAACGAAAACTTTGGAGTTGTAAAAATTATTCCAGAGCTAAGACCGAAACAAAAAATCACAAAGTGATTTTTTGTCATTCCCGCGCAGGCGGGAATGGAGGCTTTAAGACTTATAGCGAAAAACTTGTTTCAATCTCAAAGAAAATTGGGAAAGCAAGTAGTGTCTGAATGTAAGGTTTAGAACCCTATTCCCGCTTTCGCGGGAATGACAAAACTACTTCGTAGTTTTGTTAAAATGAATAATAAAAAAAGGAAATGAAAAATGAAAATTACAATAATTCTCTGTTCTCTGTTCTCTGTTCTCTCTTTGGGCGCGTGCTGCCGCTGCGAGGTCGAGCCGCTGGTCGAGGAGAATCACAAGCTGGTCGTCCCGCCGGATTTTGGGAAACAACCGGGGAAGTGAGTAAAAGGGATTATTCCAGAGCGGTATTCCCCTTCCCGGAGGGAAGGGGTGGACGCCGCCGCAGGCGGCGGACGGGGTAGGGGGAAGACTGAAAAATAATTTTCCACTACCCCGTCATCGGCCTTCGGCCGATGCCACCCCTTCGCCAGCGAAGGGGAATACCGCTCTGGAATAATCCCTTCGCACTCAAACTATTTCACTTTTCCCTTTTTATATGGTATAATCGTCAAGAAAGAAAAGGAGTTTTCACAAATGAAAACATTGAAGACAATCGCGTTTGCGGGATTCGCGGCGCTTTTCGGCGGATTCGCGGCGCAGGCGGCCGACACGGGCAATATATGCGGGCTTATCGCCGAACTGGGCAATGTGTTCAAGACATTGCGCATTTTGTGCTTTGCCGGCGCGGCCTTCGTCATAATGGCCTGGGCGTGGGGATTCATAAAAGACGGCAAATATGATTTCGACAAGGACATCAAGGGCAAGGGTCTGGCGATGCTGATCGGCTTTATACTGCTGTTCGGCGTAGGGCTGTTGCTGTCGTATCTGCCCGAGGCGGGCAACTGCGCGCGGAACGCGTTTTAACGACTTTCTAAACGGGGGGGCTGGAAAATGGCCGATAAAAACATCTTGGAAGAAAACGAAGTTTTGGAGTTCGACGACGATACTCTGCCCGAATTGCCGGACGATAATCCGTTCGAGGAAGAGAAATCCAAAAAGCCGTGGCTGTTGGCCGGAATCGGCTTGGTCGCCGTGACCTTGGTCATAGTCGTGGTCCTGAAACTGACCATGGGCGGCAAGGATGACGCGGCCGGACTGATTGAGATTCCAATCGAGCAGACGGCCGGGCAGGGCGTTCACCCGGAGCCCGATTTCGCGGACAAGGCGGCGGGTCCGGAAGAAATCCAACCAATTGGAATGCCCGAACGCCTGGTCGAAAAGCGCCCGGATGTCGAGTTCAATCCCGACAAGCCCTCGGTCGCGCGCCCAAAGCCGCGCCCGATAAAGGAAACCGCGAAACCGGCGACCGCGACCAAACCGGCGGCGGCGAAGCCTGCGGCGGTCGCGCAGACCGCGCCGAAATCCGGAACTTGGTCCGTCCAAGTGGGCTCGTATCCAACCCGCGCGGCGGCCGAAAAGGGCCAGCGCGAGATAACGGCGGCGCACAAGAGCGTGTTTTCGGGGAAAAGCTTTGCGATTCTGGCGGCGGTTTTGCCGAACGGAACAACGACTTACAGATTGCGCGTGGTCAATTTCCAGACCAGCAATGCGGCGTCGCAGTTCTGCAACAACGCCAAATCCGACGGCGTCAATTGCTATGTGGCGAAATGAGTTCGAGTGGGAGTTTGAGTTGGAGGGGGACTTGCCGTATCGTTTGTTTTTAACCAATAAAGCATCAACAAGTTTTACTCAAACTCGAACTCAAACTAAAAAAAGGTAATAATTATGAGATTTGGCTTTTGGGAGATACTTTTAATAGTCTTGCTGGTGTTCTTGCTTTTCGGCGCGAACAAGTTCCCGTCAATGATGAAGAACCTGGCCGAAGGGCTGCATGTGTTCAAGAAAGAACTTGGGGATAAAAAGTCGGCCGAGGGCGACGAAAAACCGGCGGCGAAAAAACGGGCCCCTGCGAAGAAGAAGGCCGCGGCAGCGACGAAAAAACGCCCGGCGAAAAAGAAATAAAACCAAAGACGGCAACGAAGTTGCCGTCATCCCGGCGCAGGCCGGGATCCATTGCCAGACGGCGCGTCATAATTTATAAGTTATGAATTGCGTGAGACCAGTGGATCCCGGGTCGACAATCCACCCGGATTGTCTCCGTGCCGGGATGACGATTTCCTTCGGAAATCGTTTATGATTTTCTGCTGATTGTGAAAATATGTTCGGATCGAATCTTCCCCTTTTTCCGTCGACGATAAAAAATGCCCTGGCGGGAATATTTTCGCGCGCTATCGGGCTGGTCATCCTTGCGTTCGCTGGCTTCGGCGCGATTTCGGTCATTCGCGGATTCGGCGGTATGGCGACCTGGACCACGCGCGCGGTCGGCGGAATCGACGCGGGATTTTTCACGAATATTGTCGACCTTTGCGCCTATGCTCTCGGTCGCATTCCGATGCTGTGGATATTTTTGTTTATGCTCCGCCCCGCTATCTCGTTGATTATAGGAATAAAAAGACCGCACCCGGAAAAATCCGCAATGCAGGTATTTGTTGCCGCGGTCTGTTTGTCGGCGGCCTTGGCCTCCATCCTGCCCGGCGGAATCCCCGGCGGCGTTTTCGGCGGATTTTTCGCGAACGATTTGATGCGGCTTTTCGGCCGCGGCGCCGACATAATTCTGGCGGCCGTCTTTATGATTTTGTTTTTTGTTCAGGCCGCGTTCGTTCTGCGATTGACGCCGCTTCGCATCGCGCGCTTCTTTTATAAAATCGGCGCTGTGATTGATTGGCTCGTTCGCTTGATATTCCGCCGCCGCCGCGCCGACTATGACGACTTCGCCGAACCGGAACCAATCGAAGCACCGAAGCGCAAAAAGAAACCGGCCGCGAAGAAAAAGCCCGCGAAAAAATCCAAAGCCGCCGAACCCGACGAAGAAGAAATCGAATACAATCTGCCGCCGCCGGAGCTGCTCGAAAAATCCGTGTTTTCCAGCAACGCGATAACGGGCGAGCACAAACAGAACGCCGCAAATATGGAAATCAATTTTGCGAACTATGGCGTCAAGGGCCGCGTCGTCGCGATAAATCCGGGGCCGGTTGTGACGCGTTACGACTTCGAGCCCGAGGACGGCCAGCGCATCAAGAATATAACCGAGACCGTCGTCGATATGACGCGCGCGATGGCGACCGAAAGCATCCGCATCGCGCTGATTCCGAAAACGCGGTTCATCGGCGTCGAGATGGTCAACGCAAAACGCTCGCCCGTGCGCTATCGCACTATGATAGACGCGCCGGAGTTCACCGAATCGAAAATGAATGTGCCGCTTGCGCTCGGCGTTGAAATCAACGGGCGTCCCTTCTATGCGGACCTGACGAAAATGCCGCACGCGTTGGTCGCGGGCCGCACCGGTTCCGGCAAGTCCGTCTTCGTGCAATCCCTTATCACATCGATAGTCTACCGCAATACTCCGGCCGAATGCCGCCTTATAATTATCGACCCGAAGGGCGTCGACTTCACATACTGGGACGACATCCCGCACCTGATGTCGCCGATTGTGAAAGACTCCAACGCGGCGGTCAATGTTATGAAATGGGCCGTGCGCGAGATGGAGGAGCGATACAAGCGCCTGCAAGACCTCGGCGCGCAGAATATCGAGCAGTTCAACGAAATCGCCGCCGACCTGGTCGCGCGCGGCAAAACCCCGACCAAGATGAAGCCCGTCGGCACGGACCCGGAAACCGGCGAAATCGAATACGAAGAGAAAGAACTCGACCTGACGAAAATGCCCTATCTCGCGATAATAATAGACGAGGTCGCGGACCTTATGATGGTCGCGCGAAAGGAAATCGAGGCCTGCGTTCAGCGCCTTGCGCAGAAGGCGCGCGCCGCCGGTATGCACTTGGTCGCGGCGACCCAAAGGCCCGACACATCGGTCATAACCGGCGTCATCAAGGCGAACTTCCCAACGCGTATGTCGTTCCAAGCGGTCAGCGTTATCGATTCTATGACTACGCTCGGAATGAAAGGCGCCGAGCAATTATTGTCCTGCGGCGATTTGCTGTTCAGCGAAGGCGGCAAGCAGCCGATGCGCGTCCACTCGGCCTATATCGACACCAACGAGATTAAAAAAATCGCCAAGTTCTGGAAGGCGCAGGGCAAGCCCGACTATGTCGACGGCATCACGGAAGATAACGACGGACCCGCGATTCCGGGAATGCCCGCGGGCAAGGGCGGCGGCGATTCGGACGACCTGTATGCGCAGGCGGTCGAAATCGTGCGCCGCGATAAAAAGCCGACTATTTCTTATGTCCAGCGGCGGCTTAAAGTCGGATACGGCCGCGCCGCCGGATTTATCGAGCAGATGGAAGAGCAGGGCGTCATCCGCCGCATCTCCGACACGCCGTTGAAATACGAAGTCGCGTAATCAATTCATAATTCATAATGCATAATTCATAATTTTCCCCACCCAAGTTTTGCTAGGGCTCGACCGCCTGCGGCGGTTCTCGCCAAGCAAAACTTTCCCGCCCCACTTCGTGGGGCAGGAGTGGCGCGACGGCAGGCCACCAATTATGAATTATGAATTGTGAATTATGAATTATAAATCAAGGTATGTTCCCGGTCGACGGCTCTTTCAATCCGTTGTAGTTCTCTATATTTTCCCCGGTTATATGAAATCCGCAGGATCGCGCGCGCTCAATCGAATAGCATTCCGCGGCGGCCGTATAAGCCATCCCGATCACTCCGACATATGGCCACAGCATAAGGCACGAGCATATTGTGCCGTAATGCTGCACCACTCCGATTGCAGTGAAGGAATCGCAGAATGTATATGGCGATCCGGGCTTTTGGATGTTTCCGCATCCTGCTCCCACGGCCCAGGTGTTGTCGCCCCAGGCGTAGGTTTTTCCCTGCGTGTTCGGAATGTATTTTTGGCACAGCTTGGCGCCTTGGGCGTTGCCCAAGGCAACGAGCAATGCGCAGTGAGCAATGAGCAATGGAAGCATTTTTAATGCTCTTGTGCTTTTTCGCGCGTCGCAATTGCTCATTGCTCGTTGCTCGTTGCTAATTGGATTTATCATTTTTTTCTCCCTGTTGTGGCAGCTGGGAAACTCAATCGGTCGGGCGGGTTGATGAATCACATAAGTGGATGATTCCGCCAAGATTACTCGTGACGGCCCCCCGACCATAACGGGGATTGTGGCGCAAAAAAACGGCCAACCGGCCGCACAATTTTTTACGCTCGGATAACGGCGCAAAAAGCGCGCCGCACTTATATGGGATCATCACATCCCGAACGCAAGTTTCCCAACTTGGTTCCCGGTTATTATAATCCTTCGCGCGGCGCCAAGGCAAGCGAAATAATGTTTTCGATTTTTTTCCGAAGTCGTTTATTATCAGAGAATGAGAGAAACGCGAACGCTTCGCGTTCGCAGAGAATAAGAGAATGGAACTTGTTAAAATGTTTTCGTTAAAAATTAAAACACAGCGCCTGCGGCGCGCCGTTCTCTGTTCTCTGTTCTCTGTTTTCCTGCGCTGGCCGCCGATTGCGGCGTGCGCGGGGTTCAGGCCGACGCGCCGGTCCTGTGCGGACGCGCGATCCAGGGCGGATTGCTGTTCGGCGAATCGGATTGGGAAATCGGCGGCGCCCGCGCCGTCCAGTCGGGCGGCCTGTTCGTTATCGGACTGCCGATGGACGCCGCGCCGGACCTGCGTCTGGCGTTCGAGAAAAACGGCGTGAAGAAATCTTTCGATTATAAAATCGTTCCGCGCGAATACAAAGAGCAGCGCATCAATGTCGACGACAAGTTTATAAAATATCCGCCCGAAGTCGAGCGCCGCATAATTTCCGAATCGGAAAAAATCACCGCCGCGCGCTCCGTTATCGACACAAGTTTCGCCGAGTTTATGAACCTGAAATATCCGTTCGCAAAAAAGTGGCCGACCTCCGGCGTCTATGGAAGCCGTCGGATTTTCAACGGCATTCCTAAGGCTCCGCACAAGGGATGGGATATTGCCGCGCCCGCGGGCACGCCGGTTCTTGCCGTCGCCGCGGGCCGCGTCGCGCTCGTCATAGATTCCTATATGTCCGGAAAAACGATAATAATCGACCACGGATTTTCGCTCTATTCGGTCTACGCGCACTTGTCCAAAATCAGTATCGAAAACGGCGCGGTCGTCCGCGCGGGCGATGCAATCGGCGCGGTCGGACGAACGGGCCGGGCCAGCGGCGCGCACCTGCACCTCGGGCTATATTTCGGCAACGAGGCAATAGACCCGGAGTTGATGGTTAGGGACTAGGACTAGGATTAGGACTAGGGGGAGCTTATTATAGCGCTACGGCGTTATCACGAGCTCCCCCTAGTCCTAATCCTAGTCCTAGTCCCTTTTCCCCTTTACAAAAAAACACCAAACGCTTATAATGACCGGGAACCAAGTTGGGAAACTTGCGTTCGGGCTGTCGAAAGCCTTTATTGTTGCGACGCATCTTTATTGCGTCGTTATCCGCGCATAAAAATATTACGGCGTGAAGCCGTTTTTTTTATGCCTGCCCCGTTATGGTCGGGGGGCCGTATGCGAGCAATCCATACGGAATCATTCAACAATATGATTTTCGAACCCGCCCGACCCTGCTTCGCGGCTGCGCCGCTTCGCAGGGCAAGCCGCATCAAAGTTTACCGACGAAGCCGTGCCTTACGCACGCGGTTCCCCTCCTTTTGAGGGGTGGCATTTTTCGCTTCGCGAAAAATGTCGGGGTGGTGGCGAAGATAGGCACTGCTTGTTATAAGCACCACCCCGCCCGCCTTCGGCGGGCACCCCTCCAAAGGAGGGGAACACCCGCTGGAAGGCATCGCATAAAAAACAAAACAGGGAGAAAAACATGAAAAAACTTATCGTGGCATTGCTGGTCCTGCCTATGGCGGCACCGGCGGCGAAATTGTGCAAAACCAGGCTGCCGAGCTTCGCGCAGAATAACTCCGCGAATGTGTGGGCGGCGGGCGAGGGATGCGGCGGCCAATACACCGGAGACATAGCCTCGATGACTTCGACCGGCGAAAAAACCGGAACCGATCCGGCGGCCTTCTGCACGAAAAGATACGCCAGCGGCGAATCGGCATACGGCGTTATGCCGATTGAGGGACAGATTACGGGCTATCCGTGGTCCGATGAGTTTTTAACAACCGCGTCCGCGTCCGGCTCGCTATGCTGGTGCAGGATGACCTGGCCCTATGCCAGCAAATGGACCTATGTCGTCAGCGGATACGGCGCTTGCGCCACATTCTGCGCCGGATTCGTTGACAATCTGTTTTTGTAGGTTATTCGTAATACGAATCGCCGGATGTCGTGGCCGTGGTCTTGTGCCGCTGCAACTCGAACCAGTTTTTCGGAAAGTCGGTTTTGGTTTCTATGTCGCCGAAGACGACCTTGGTCGCGGCGCCGGTCGCGTCTTTGACAAGCCATGACTTCAACCGCACCGGCTGGGCGTAAAAGTCCATATCCATCGACCCGATTCCCTCTTGCCCGCGGATGAAAAGCGACAGAGAAAAATCGTCCTTGCCCGCGCGCGTCTCCTTGACGCCGATGTCCGCGGTCGTGAGGTTGATATTTTTCCGAACCAGAATCCCGGCGGGCGTCGCGGTCAATGGAACCGTCGTAATCTGGTCCAGGGATTTATCGTAAAAATATAAATCCTTGCCGTTGGAAATAAGCTGTATCGGAGTAGTTTTATAATCGAGCCGCACGCGGCCGGGCCGCAGCATCGTGAAGCTGCCCTTGTCTTTCTGCCCGCCCGCGGTCTGGGTAAAATCACCCGACAACCCGGTTATGTTGTTCAGATATTTTTCCGCCCTTTGCACCAGAGCGTTATCTACTGCGCCAATAGCAGGGCAAGAGAATAAGAGAATAAGAGAATAAGAGAATGCGGCGCGCCGCAGGCACTGCGTTTTAACTTTTAACGAAAACATTTTAACAAGTTTCATTCTCTTATTCTCTGCGAACGCGAAGCGTTCGCGTTTCTCTCATTCTCTAATTTATTGCGATGTCTTCCAGAAACAGCTGCACATTCTGCCGTCCCATATATTCGTTTTCTTTCAACTTTCCGACTACGCGGATCCTAGCGCCAAAGTTCGCCTCGTTCAACAGGAATCTCCCGATTTCCGAATCGGTCATATTGAATCCCACGCACGGAAGCGTCCCGCGGCTGGTCTTCAAGGTCCCCGTAATATGCGCGCCCGTGCCCATCGTTTTGCAGAATGTCCATAGGCCGCCGGATAAACACAAGATGGGCTCCGGATTTCCGATTCCAAACGGCGCCATCCGCGCCAGGTTCTCGGCCAGGTCCCAGTCCGCGCCGCCCGCGTCCATTTCCAAATCGATGTCGAGGACCGCCGTCGGCCGCGCGCCGTCAAGCTGCGCCGCAACCGCTTCGTTCAGGAACGCGCCGAAGCGGTCCGAGTTCTCGGCCGACAGCTCGAATCCGGCGGCCGCCTTGTGCCCGCCGCCCGCGGTCAGGATGCCCGCCGCGACCGCGTCGGTTATGATCTTGCCAAGGTCGACCTCGCCTATGCTGCGCCCGCTGCCCGAAATCACGCCGCCGTTTTTCGTCGCGACGCAGCAGGGCAGATTGTGCTTTTCTTTAAGCCGTCCCGCGACGATTCCCATAACTCCGCCGTGCCATTCGTCGCCCGCGACCCAGAGCGCGAACGCGCCAGAATCGCTCTGCGCCCGCGCCATTTCGTCGGCGTCCGTCATAATCTTGTTCTGTATCGCCTGCCTCTGCGCGTTCATATCGTCGATTTTTTTCGCCAGATCGTCGGCCAGAATTATGTTGTCGGTCAGAATCAAATCGAGCGCAATGTTGGCATCCGTGATGCGGCCCGCGGCGTTCAGCCGCGGCCCCAAGACGAATCCCGCGGTGTATGCGTCGAACTTTTTTATCCCTGCGATATTTGCAAGGGCGCGAAGCCCGGTATTTTTCTGCTGCGCCAGAACGCGCAGTCCCGCCGCCGCGAACGCGCGGTTCAATCCGATTAAAGGCATAGTGTCGCAGATTGTCCCGAGCGCGACCAAATCCAAGAACTGCAACAGGTCCGCGACCGGATGGCCCAGTTCGCGATTCAGCGCGATAAGAAACATAAACGCGACGCCGACGCCCGCAAGGTAATTCAGCCCGCTTCCGCATACAGATTGCTTCGGGTTCACTATCGCGTCGGCGGCCGGACAATTCAGGGTCGGCTCGTGGTGGTCGGTTATCACGACCGACATTCCGAGCTCCTTTGCGAGCGCGACCTCCGCGCATGCGCCTATTCCGCAGTCGACCGTTATCAAGAGTTTCGCGTCGGCGGCCGCGAACTCGCGCACGGCATCCGCGTTCAGTCCATAGCCCTCCTGCTCGCGGTCCGGCAGATGCCAGATTATATCCACTCCGATTTGCCGGAAATATTTCGCGAGAATCGCGACGCTGGTTATTCCGTCGACATCATAGTCCCCGAAAATCGCGATTTTATTTTTCGCGCGGACGGCGGCGGCCGTGATTTTGGCGGCCGCCTCCATCCCCGCCAGGCAGAGCGGGTCGGGCATCAGTTCGCGCAATGTGGGATTCATAAATGATTCTTTCTCGGCCGGAAGGACTCCGCGGCGGAGAAGGATGGCATCGACAAGGTCGTTATCCACGGGCCTGTCGGCGGCGCGCCATATTTTTCCGGCGACCGACCTCTCGCATATTGTCTTCAATTTTTTCTCTTTTCAGAGATTATAGCACAATTACGCGGCTATGGGAAGCGCGGCCAGTTCCCTGCGGCGAAGGTTCGCGTCGTTCCAGTGATACCATGCGCGCGCGACCCATTGCATGGTTTCCTTTTCTTTGACATGCTCGGATATTTTTATAAAGCCGAGCAGCCGCGCCGAAATGCCGCCGTTCGTGTTTTTGACGCGGAGCAGCGGGATGCCGCAGACCCTGTATGTCTTTTCCAAAACCACCAGCCGCTCCTTGCTGGTCAGATTGTGTTTCTTAAAAAAGTCCGCCTGAAAGTCATGCGCGAAAATCAGCTGGCTGAGTTTTTCGGCCGTCGGCGCGCCCGTCATCGCCGAGCCGCGGGACACCATATAATGATAGAGGGCGCCCGGGGCGAGGAGGACCCTGTTCGCCGCGGCGATCGCCCGCACCGCGAAAATCGTATCCTCGCCTATCTTTTGCCCGACCATAAAGCGCAGCTTGTTTTCGTTCAGAAAATCCCGGCGGAAAACGAACGGCGTGCACATCGCGTAGAATCGCGCGAACTTTTCCTCCATCGTGCGAAGGGCGGCCGCCCGTTCGAACGAGAACGAGCGGATGTTCCGATGCTCGGACTCTATGCCGCCGAGAACGACATCGGACTTCGGCGCGATTTTTACGGCGGCGGCGATCGCCTCGTAATATTCCAGATTCACGAAATCGTCGGGATCGTGAAAATGCGCGAACGCGCCCTTCGCCGCGGCAAGGCCGCGGTTCCGCGCCGCCGACACCCCGCCGTTTTTGCGAAGGGCGATTATTTTTATCCGCGGGTCCCGTCGCGCGTATTCGCGCGCGATTTCAAGCGACTTGTCCTCGGACGCGTCGTCGACGATAATTATCTCGATATTTTTATGCGTCTGCAAAACCAGATTTTCCAGACACTGGGCGATATATTTTTCTACATTAAAAACGGGGATGATTACCGATATTTTCATTTTTTAATATCCGTCGGTTGATGTCGCGGCGGCGGGCATATCGCACGAATCGTAAATCCATTTTGCGCCGAAGGCGTTGCCGCGGACGCAATCGGAAATGGATTTCGCCCGCGCCGCGCCCATGAAGGCGAGCGTTATAAAAAATACCGCGGCGGCGATCGCGGCGCGCAGAGGGCTCGCGTTTGCGGCCTGATAGTCTACATCGAAGACGACTCGGCTCGCGACGGCCGCCGCCGCCCCGCGACGGCCGCGTTTTTCGACCGCGCCGTATTCCACCTTGGAAACCAGATAATCCATTTTGCAATCCTTATTCTATGCATCCGGCCATGGCCGCGCGCATGCATGATTCTATCTTGTCGCCGCCGACGGTCCGCCAGGTGCAGAGCTCTTCCTTGCTCTTGCAGGCCGGAACATTCGCGTATGCTTTCGCCGCATTCGCGTCAAGGCAGAGGCCTCCGAACATCATCGTCTGGCCCGCGGCGCATTTCCAGCCCCAGCACCTGTCGCCGGATGTCGTTATCGGCTCGCCGCTTCGCATCTCGAAGACAAAGCCCGGGCACAGACGGATGCATTTGCCCGATTGGTATTCGTAAAGCCGCGCCGGACAGACCGCCGCGGCGGGCAGGTGCGCGAAGGCGATCAGCAAAACAGAGACGCGGTTTTCATCATAATAATCTCTCCAAGAACCGCGAAAAGCGGTTGGAGTTTTATAACAATTTCTGTGAATTGCGCGACTTATTCGGAATATTCGCCGCACTCCAACCAATATTGTTGGAGTATTTTTCGTCCCTTCGGACGCACAGAACAGGGTTATAAAGCCCCGGCGCGGGTCGATGCCCGCGTTATGGAAAATATACGCCATTTGACGCTTTATTGCAAGCGCAATTTGTTTTATAATTTTCATATGTTCGGAATCAGCGGGCTGGAGCTGCTCGTCATTTTAGTCGTCGCGATCGCGGTGATACCGGCCGACAAATGGCCGGACGCCGCGCGCGCCGTCGCCAAGGCCGTGCGCAACATCCAGCACTTTATCGGCAAGGTTCAGGACAACATAGAGAGCATTAAAAACGAGATAGAAAAAGACGCGCCCATCGACGCCCTGACCGCGGATGTTATCGAAAACTTTCGGATGCCGCTGGCGGCGGCCAAGCGGCCGCGGGCGAAAACGCGGGCAAAAAAAAGGGCGGTCAAGAAATGAAGATGACATTGCTCGGCCACTTGAAGGAATTAAAAAAGCGCATCGTCTGGTCGCTGCTGTTTTTTACGGCGGCATTGGTTGCGGGTCTTTACCTAGCGCCGTTTATCCAAGACATTTTAATCTGGCCGCTGACATCGGTCTGGAACGCGCCGGATTTGATTTACACGGGGATGAGCGATTCGCTTTCGATTCAGTTTTCCTTGGCGGGCCTGTTCGCGCTGCTTGCGTCGGCTCCGTTCTGGCTGTGGCAGAGTTGGCTGTTCGCGGCGCCCGGATTGAAGAAAAATGAAAAGCGCGTCGTCGTTCCCATGATAATCCAGTCGCCGGTTTTGTTCGCGGCGGGCGCGGCCTTCGCCTATTTTGTCCTGCTGCCGATAATGTTCGGATTTTTCATAGACCTCGGCGGCGGCAATGTGCGCCTGATGCCGAATGTGAAGGATTATCTCGAATTGTCGTCGTCCATTATGAAGGCGTTCGGCTTTGCGTTTCAGTTTCCGCTCGGGCTGGTGTTATTGAACCGCGCGGGCGTCGTGTCGCGGCGCGCGGTCTGGAAGGCCGCCCGATACATCATAGTCGGAATATTCGTAATCGCGGCCGCATTGACTCCGCCCGATATTATTTCGCAAATTGCGCTGGCCATGCCGCTGATTTTTTTGTTTGGGATTGCGATGCTATTTATGAAAGAATAAGAGAATGAGAGAATGCAAATGCTTCGCATTTGCAGAGAATAAGAGAATGAGAGAACAGAGAACAGAGAACAGAGAAAATTGCACTGCTTCGCGGCGGGCCCCATTCTCTTATTCTCTTATTCTCTTATTCTCTGTTCTCTGTTCTCTGTTCTCTTTATCGGCTTGTGATTTGCGCCAGAAGATAGTCGACATCCCGGACAACATCGGAGACTTCATCGCGTCGCGCAACCCGGCGCTTCTGGCCGAGCCCGATTCGGAAATATACCAATACGCGTCGGTGCTGGATTACGGCGGCGACCATTCGCTCTATGGCGCGCCGGAGGCCGAAATCACATACGGCAATGCGGGCGACTATGTTTTATACGGCCGGAAATCGGACTATGACGACGCCAAAATGTCGCCGATAAAAACGCAGACCATTTCCGATGTCTCGAAAGATTACGGAACGCTTGTCGTCGAAGAGAAAAAATCATTCGTCCTGAACACCAGAAAAATCAAAGTTGAAAAGGGCGACACGGCCTATTCGATTGCGAAGAAAAACAATATGGCGGTCGAGCGCCTGGGCATACTGAACAAACTGCCCGCGCCGTATAATATTAAAATCGGCGACGAGCTGATTGTCGAAAGCGCCGAGATTATTACTACGAAAACGGAAACGACCGCGACGAATGCGACCGCGCAAAAGGCGGGCCGGCCGCAGGCCGCGCAGGTGGCCGCCGCCCAGCCGGTGATAAAATCCAACGCGAATGTGAAGCTGCCGAAACTGGACGCGCGCACAAACGCCAAGTTCTCGTGGCCCGTGCGCGGAAACATAATCGCGAGCTTCGGGCCGACGCGATCCGGGCTCCACAACGACGGAATCAACATAGCGGCCAAGGCCGGGACGCCGGTCGCCGCCGCCGAAAACGGCAATGTCGCATACGCCGGAAACGAGATGAAGGGATACGGCAATCTTCTGATTATCCAGCACGCGGGCGGATGGATGACGATTTACGGGCACCTCGATTCGTTCGTGGTCCGGCGCGGCGACAAGGTTTCGGTCGGCCAGAAAATAGGCTCGGTCGGCAACACCGGCAAGGTCGGCGAGCCGCAGCTGCACTTCGAGATACGCAAGGGCTCCAAGGCCTACGACCCGAAGAAACAGCTTAAATAGGCCCGCTTTATTCTTACTCCTGATAACGCCCGTCTTTAATATCGATATACAATCCGTTGATGAAGGCACCGCTGACATTGCGCCAAAGATAATAGAATGTCAATTTGGAGGTGATGCCATAGCAAGTGGTCCCCCATGCAGCGTTACCGGTAAATGTCCAGCTGTCGCCGGTTTTAGAAATCTTTGGCAAACTTGTGGAAAGATTCGCCGTGTCTCCGAAAAGATCGTAATTGTTGCCGCAAAATACAAGTCCTACGCCGGGCGCGGTCAAAGTAAAATTGTGTTTGTCTACTACAAATGTCGCATCTCCTATTGTATATGTGGTTTGGTTGATTACCTTCCGGCACAATTTCGCCGCCGGTGCCGCCATAGGCAGGACCAGCAATGCCGCGATAAGTTTTTTCATAATTTTTTCTCCCTGTGTTTGTTTTCTTGGCGATGCTTTCACGCGGGTGTTCCCCTCCTTTGGAGGGGTGCCGCCCGAAGGGCGGCGGGGTGGTGCTTGTAACAGGCAGTGCCTGTCTTCGCCACCACCCCGTCCTTTTGCTGCGCAAAATGCCACCCCTCCAAAGGAGGGGAACCGCGTGCGGAAGGCACGGCTTCGTCGGGAAACTTTGATGCGGCTTGCCCTGCGAAGCGGCGCAGCCGCGAAGCAGGGTCGGGTGGGTTAGAAAATCACTTTTGGCATGATCCCGCGAAGATTACTCAACGCGGCCCCCCGACCATAACGGGGATTGTGTGCGCAAAAAAACGGCCCACGGGCCGATGATGTTTTGCGCGCGGATTACGGCGAAAAAAAGTTCCGCCGCCAAAAGAGAGCTTTCTAAGGCTCCGAACGCAAGTTTCCCAACTTGGTTCATCCGCATTATAAATAATTATGATTTTTAAGTAAAGTGGAAACATTCCGCGCGGTATTCCCCTCCTTTGGAGGGGGGGCCCGCGAAGCGGGGCGGGGTGGTGCTTCACATTTGCACTGATAAAACCTAAACAAAAAACGAAGTTTTTTGTCATCCCCGCGCAGGCGGGGATAGGGCTCTAAACCTTACATTCAGCCACTACTTGTTTTCACAATTACAGTTGTATGTGAAACAAGTTTTCCGTTAGAAGGTTAAAAGCCCCATTCCCGCCTGCGCGGGAATGACAAACGATTGCTTGCGCAATCGTTTGTTTTGGTTTTGGCCAGCATTATAAAACAAAATTGACCATCTTCCCCGGGACGAAGATTGTCTTTTTAACTTCGCCAGTTATGTATTTTACGACGGCGTCCGACGCGAGCGCGACGATGCGGTCCTTGGTTTCGCTGCTGTTGACAGAAATCTCCGCCCGGCGCTTGCCGTTCACGGCGACGACGATTGTCATTGTCGTCCGCCCAAGTTTCGATTCGTCGGCGACCGGAAACGGCGCGAAAACGAGCATATCTTTCCCGCCTATCTTTTCCCACAATTCTTCGGCCAGATGCGGCGCGAAAGGATTGACGCAATGAAGCAGCGTTTCATAACACGCGCGCGGCATGGCGGCGCCCGAAAACGCGTTGATGTATTCCATCATCGCCGCAATCGCCGTATTGAACTGCATATTTTCGATTCGTTCGGCGACATCTTTGGCCAGTTGATTGCGAAGACGCGCGTGCTCCGGCGTTTCATCGCCGCCGATGTTATCGGCCAAAGCCTCGATGCGCTTCATAAATCTCTGCGCGCCCGCGAGCGCTCCGTCGGACCAGACTACATTTTCGGACCACGGGCCCAATGACAGAACCGCCAGGCGCGACGCGTCCGCGCCCGCCGTCCCGACCATATCGCTGACCAGAAATCCGTTGCCCGCGGATTTCGACATTTTCTTTCCGTCCTTGCCCAACAGGACCCCGTTCGCGGTGCGTTTCGCGTATGGCTCCGGCCCCGGGACCAGACCCAAATCGAACAGCGCCTTATACCAAAAGCGCGAATAAATCAGATGCCGCGTCGTGTGCTCCATACCGCCGTTGTAGTGATCGACCGGCATCCATTTTTTCAGTTTGTCCGCCGCGCAAAACGCCGCGTCGTTCTGCGGATCCAAGTATCGCATATAATACCACGAGCTGCCCGCCCATTGCGGCATAGTGTCGGTCTCGCGTTTCGCATCGCCTCCGCAGCAAGGGCACTTTGCATTGACCCAATCGGTCGCGCGCGCCAAGGGCGATTCGCCGTCGGGCGTCGGCTTGTAGTCGTCCATAAAGGGCTGCAACACCGGCAGCTCGGACTCGGGCACCGGCTGCCATCCGCAGATAGGGCACCAGACCAACGGAATCGGCTCGCCCCAATACATCTGGCGCGAAAAGCCCCAGTCTTTTAATTTATACTGCTTCGCCGCGCGCGAAAATCCGGCGCCGATTTCGAGCGCTTTTTTTATCGCAGCGTCCTTGTCGAGGCCGTCCAGCGGCCCGGAGTTGATGTGAAGCCCATCCTGTTCCCACGGCGCATCGTCGGTGTCGCCTCCGGCGAGGACAGGAATAATTTTAAGACCGAACTTTTTTGCAAAGTCCCAGTCGCGTTGATCGTGCGCCGGAACGCCCATAACTGCGCCGAAGCCATAGTCCGCAAGAACATAGTCCGCCGCGAACAGCGGAATGTCTTCATTGGTGAAGGGATTTTTCGCAACGACGCCTTCGAGCAAAACGCCGGTTTTTTCTTTGGTCGCATCCGTGCGGTCTATTTCAGATTTTGCTTTCGCGGCCGCTATGTATGCCCGAACCGCGTCGGCGTTTTTGATTCGCCCGTCGCCGAGCCACTTTGCAATCAGCGCGTGCTCCGGCGCCAGCACCGCGAACGACACGCCGTAAATAGTATCGATGCGCGTCGTATAAACCTGCATCACATCATTGTCATCCCGCGGCTTGACCGCGGGACCCAGGTCAGCATCGCCTTGCGAAGCAAGGACCTTGAAATCAACCTCGGCTCCGAACGACCGGCCTATCCAGTTTATCTGCTGCGATTTAACCTTGTCCGGGTAATCGACCAGTTCCAAATCGTCAATCAATCGGTCCGCGTATTTTGTTATGCGAAGATTCCACTGCTCCTTCATTTTCTTTTCGACCGGGCCGTGGCAGCGCTCGCAGTTTCCGTCTTCGAGCTCCTCGTTGGTCAAGGTCGTCTTGCAGTTCGGGCACCAGTTCATGGGCAGTTTGGATTTGTATGCGAGGCCCGCCTTGAAAAATTGAATGAACTGCCACTGGGTCCATTTTATGAACTCCGGGTCGGATGTGGCGACGACCGATTCGGGATCGAACGACCATCCGATTTCATTCATATTTTTTGTAAAGCTTGAAATCAAATCGCGAACCGATTCGGAGGGATGCTTGCCGATGCTGGTCGCGTATTTCTCGGCTGATATGCCCAAGGAGTCGAAGCCTATCGGAAACAGGACATCGAATCCCTTCTTGCGCCAAAAGCGCGCCATGACATCCATGCCGGAATAGGACATCATATGCCCGCCGTGCAGGCCCGTGCCGGACGGATACGGAAACTCGACCAGCGCGTATTTTTTCGCGCGCGCGCCAGTCGGCGTAAAGGCCTTCTCCTCCGCCCATTTTTTCTGCCACTTTTTTTCTCTGTCTCTGATGTTCATAACAATATCCTTATCTTTTGCGGACCAATTCTTTTGCCAGCCAAAACTTCCAAAACGGCAGGTCGCCTTTTTCCTGGTTGCATTGCGGGCACATTGGAATCCAGTTGTAATCGTCGTTTTTCACATCCTTGCTATGCGCGATCGGAATCATATGGTCTTTCGTGAACCTGCGGTCCAGCGCCGCGCCGCAGGTTATGCAGTGAAGCGTGCCGTCCTTTATCAATGCCAAAATCGTCCTTCTCCACTGCGTGTCGTTCATAATGCCCGGATCATAGCAGCAAAAAACCGCCGCCTCAATAGGCGGCGGTCGATTATTGCGGGGCGCGCCTATTTGATTTTGTTGGCGGCCTTGGTCAATCGCGAAACCTTGCGGCTGGCGCGCTTTTTCGGCATAACCTTTTTCGCGGCCTTCATCAGCTTGCTCTCGGCCTTTTTGACGGCGGCGACCGCGGCGGCCTTGTCGCCCGACGCTATGGCCTTGACGGCTTTTTTGACTTCGGTCCGGGTCGCGCTCTTTCTGGCGACATTGACCTGGCGCTTTTTTTCCGAGACCAGAATGCGCTTTTTAGATGACTTATGATTGGCCAAAATATAATCCTTTGTTTGTCTTTCCCGCCAATTTTATATGTTTTGCCCGCCAAAGTCAAATCTCGGCGACACAAATAAACGCAGCCGCGGCAGGAACTCCGGGCGGACGGCCGCGACTATGCGGCGCGCGTCCATAACCTTGGCCGGGTCGTTGGTTCCGGCGCAGTATTGAATCTCGCCCGAAAAGTCGCCGACAAGATTCAGAAACTCATAAAACCTGTGCAGATTCTGCCCCGCCTGGTCGATAAACAAAAAGCCCGCGCCGCGCGATCGCGACATAATTATCGGGCCCCAGTCGGTGTATTTTATATCTTTCAGCTCGAACGCGGCTATCGCTTTGTCATTTGGGTCGCCGCCGATAAGCTGCATCGTCGCGCCGGGCCTTTCGGCCAGCGCCGCATTGTTGGTAAGGCAGTAAATCTTGGTCTCGCGCGCTATATTGCACGCCACCGGAAGCAGCGGCTCGGATACGCCGAGCGCCCCGATTCCAAGTTTCCGGCACAGCACAAGGTCCGCCAGAACCGATTCGGTCCCGGCATCCCCCCATTCGCAGAGCGCGAGGTTCGGCAAAAGAATATCTATCTCTCTCATCAATAATTTCTAGTCTCAGTCCTAATCCTAGTCCTATTTATCACAAAATTATGGTATAATCAAACAATGAGAAAGTTCGAGCGGTTTCTTGTGTCGGTTTTATGGCTGAGCGCGATGGCGATACTCGCGCTGTGGTTTTTCAATATGCGGTTCGGGTTTAACATCCTCGCGCATGCGCATTGGGAATATTTGGAGGAGTTGCAGCTGGCTGACCAGGTCGCCAAAGATTTCTATATAGCGATTGCCGCGACCGGGGCGATTGCGATAATCGGGCTTTATATATTGATAGTGCCGTGGCATCGGCGGATAAAGATGCAGCGCGCGGCGGCCGTTGCGGATGTTTTTAACGCCTCCGAACAGGCGGAGGCCGCCGCGAAGATGCCCGATATGTCTCGGCCGCCGCGATTGAATATGAACAATATGTTCATCCCGACCGCGCGCGAGGCGATAGAGATTCCGAAGGCCGCCCCGATGCAAATGCAGGCCCCGGCGCAGGCGCAGCCCCAATTCCAATCTTCCGAAATAGAGGACATAATCGTCAATGCCGGGTTCCAATTAAAAAAGCCGTTCCGCGCCGCGGGCGTCAGAATCGATTTCGTCGGCATAGGAGCGGACGAAAAAATGATAATCGGAACCAACGACGCGCGCGCGGACCTTTCGCGCGCGGTCGAAAAAATAAAGGGGCTGTTCGATGAGGTTTTGGACGACGACTTGAAGATAAATCTCGTCGCGTTTTCAACGCGGGACTTTGCGGACCTCGGCGCGGCCGCGGCGTTCGTCAACGCGAACAGGGCGCGTCCGCAGACCGACGACGACGCGGAGGACTTCGCGGCCTTCTCGAACTTTACGGATACGGTCGCGGGGTATTTCGGAAATGTTTAATAATATTGGCGACGCGTCTCGGGCGCTCGCCGGATTTTCTATGGAGTCTATGCCGCTCGAAGTGTGCGCGGCCGTGCCGAAGGCCTATCCCGCGGACTGGTTCCCGAAGTTCCGCGAGGCTAGGCGCGCGTTCGTCGCGGGGCTCGCCGACGCGATACCGGAACTCGCGCTGCTGAATCTCTCGCAGGAAGACTTTATGGATTTGATGAGCGGGCGGCGGATTCCGGAAAACCTCTCGATAAAATGGCGGCGCCCGATTTTATACGGCGGCGAGATAGCGCCGGAAAATATGTTTATGCTGCGGACCTTTCCGTTCGGCTCGATGCTCGATATTTTTATGACCGGCCAGTTCGGGCAGGGCGAGATATATTATCCGAATCCGGCGAAAAAAGTATGGATGCCGCTGGATGTTTTGTCGGGCAATGTCGGCGGCAATGCCACCAGCGATAGACTGGCGCAAGGGTTTGCCGCCAGCGCGATGGACCGGTGAGTTAGGGATTAAGGACCAGGGATTAGAAATGATGTATTATTCCAGAGCAGTATTCCCCTTCGCTGGCGAAGGGGTGGCCGCGAAGCGGCCGGGGTAGTGGAAAATAATAAATAAGAAATGAATGACAAAATAAAACATCTTACCGAAAACGGCGCCGTGTTTTTCCCGGCGGGGAATACGCGCGCGTTGGAGCTTGCGAGCGCGGCGTTGCAGTCTATGAAGGCCGCCGTCCTGCCGAAGATTATGACCGACGCGTATCAAGCCGCGGGCGGCGCGGTCCTCGGCGACGCGTGCTGGTTCGGACTTGAAGACGCGGCGCGGCCCGTCGGATACGAGATGCCGTCGATCGTGCGCGTGAACCGCGAGATGTCGGGCTTTTCGGTGCTCCGCGGATTTACCATTTGGGGCAGGAACCAGATGTATAGCTTTTCCGCGAATGCAATCGGCGAGATTTGGATGCACGATATGCTGACATTCCAGCGGCTGCGCAAATACGACGATTTCTGGACCGCGCTGACGGACTGCCTGATGGTGGGAAAATTATGATGAAAAAAATATCCGTTTCAATATCCAAGCACCTGACTTCGTTTTCGGTGGAGCCCGAGTTTATCGACGAGTTGAAGTTCATTGCCAAAACGCGCAAACAAACGCTGGCGTCATTGGTGCGCGAGATAGACGACACCCGCGACGCGAAGCAGAACCTCTCGTCGGCAATCAGGACATTCGTGCTTAAAAATAAGATTTAACATTCCGCGCGGTATTCCCCTCCTTTGGAGGGGTGGCAT
>JAISGC010000098.1 GCA_031263295.1 Rickettsiales bacterium | reverse complement strand
CCCAGATGCCGCGCGGTCAGGACGGCCTGCTCGACCCGCAGCCAGTGGTCCATAATATTCTGGTCGCCGAAGTAATCGGACATAAGATTTTTATAGCGCGCGTTCAGTGCCATTTTTTTCCTTTAATGTTTCAATAATTCTTTCGCGGCCGCGAGCGAATCCTTGGTGATTTTCTCGCCCGAGATTATGCGCGCGATTTCGTTCGCGCGTTCCGCGCCCGCGATTTGTTCGACCCGGGTCGCCGTGGTTTTTCCGTCGGTCGCCTTCGATATTAAAAAGTGCGCCGCGCCATAGCCCGCGACCTGGGCCGAGTGGGTGATGACGATAATCTGCTGCGCCGCGGACAGCGCGGCCAGGCGCGCGCCGACCGCGGCCGCCGTCGCGCCGGAAATCCCCGTGTCGATTTCGTCGAATATCAGCGTGCGGTTGTCGCCGCCCGCGAGCGCGACGCGCAGCGCCAGCATAAACCGCGCGAGCTCGCCGCCCGATGCGATTTTATCCAGCGGCGCGAAGGGCTGGCCCGGGTTGGTCTTTATCATAAAGCGCACCGCGTCGCTTCCGCGCGGGCCCGGCGCCGCGGGCGACACCTCGGCCTTGAAGTCCGCGCCGCCGAGTTTGAGATCCGGCAGCTGGTTTTTGATTTCAATCGCCAAGTCGCCGGCGGCGGCAATCCGTTCCCGGGTCAGCTCGCCCGCATACCTGTCGTATTCCGCGCGCAGAGTTTTGATTTCTTTCTCGGCGTCTTTGACCGCCGCGTCCGAATTGTCGATTGCGCCGAGTTGGTTTTGCAATTTTTCAAGAGTCGCCGGAAGTTCGTCGACAGCAACGCGATGTTTGCGCGCGGCCGCGCGAAGGGCGAACAGGCGTTCTTCGGCCGATTCCAATTCGGCCGCGTCGAAGCCGTCTTTCGGCGACAATTGCTCGGCGACATCCTGCAACGCCGACCCCGCTTCGTAAAGTTTATCAATCTGCGGCTGATAAGATTTCGTGCGCTCCAAAATATGCGCGGCGGAAAAAATCCGCTCGGCCAAGTCTCCGCCCTCGATGGCCGACAACGCGTCTTTCAGCGTGCCCGCGTTCTTTTCGGCATCCATCATCAGCTGGCGCCGCGCCGCCAGCTCCGCCTCCTCGCCCGCGCGCGGCCCCAGCGCCGCCAACTCGCGCGCCGAATGCTCGACCCATTCGCGCTCGGCTGCCGACTTGTCCAACAATTCGCGCAGGTCTTTGAGGCGCCGCTCGGCCGCGTGTAATTTTTCGTAATGGCTGGCGACTATGTCGGTCAATTCCGGATACGCGCCGAAGTCGTCCAACGACGCGATGTGCGTTTTTTCGTCCAATAATCCGTGGTTTGCGAATTGCCCGTGAACCTCGGCCAGTTGCTCGCCTGTTTCTTTAAGGGCTTTGATTGTGGCGGGCTCGTTATTTATCCAGCATTTGGATTTGCCGTCGGGCGTAATCGATCGCTTTAATATGGTGCCGTCGAAGTCCGCGACGACGATGGCTTCGTCCGCGCCCGCGCGAATGAGGTCCGCATCCGCCTTGGCGCCGAGCGCGAGCCCGAGCGCGTCAAGAAGTATCGATTTGCCCGCGCCGGTTTCTCCGGTCAGAACGGACAGCCCGGCGGGAAAATCCAGTTCCAGCCGGTCGATTAAAACAACATTAGAAACATAAAGCCGCGTAAGCACGGGGGAATTATAGAGGGAGAAAGGTAGGGATGCAATAGAAATTAGTTGTAATTTTGCAATTTTTATGATACAAAACTTCTGTTTCTCATACGAGAGGCAAAGGACATAGTTAGTAGGCGGGTTTTGCGACCCGAATATAACGGAATTACTAAATTGTCCCGACATTAAAGTCGGGAAGTCGCTGCTATATAATACTCGCGAGAGAAAGGCAACGAATTCATCGTTATATTTGAATCGCAAACTTCCCGACACCTATTGGCTAGGTGTCTTTTTCATATAAAGCAAAAAAAAAGGAGTTGAATATGAAAAAACTTTTAATCTTACCCGTCGTAATCGGCGGAGTCATAGGGGCTGCGAATGCGGCCGATGTGAATCCCGGCGTTCAAGATGTTCTCGATACTCAAAATCAGCAGCAGGCATTGGATTCTCTGAATCAGGCCTGGTATGATTTCGGCCATCTTTATCCGACTCCCGCCGACCTTATGGCTGCGCTGAACAACAACACTCTAAATATCCAGAGTTTCGGCGATACGATCAATCATCTGATCGCGCTCGATACCTATGAAGTTGCGGCTATCGGCAACTCGAACAATGGGCTTGCATTGACGAATAATAAAGTTGATGCTCTCGATGGCAAAATAAACGACCTGCGAAAGAACTTGTCCGCCGGCGTTGCTTCCGCAACGGCGCTGTCGTCGGTCGCCGTCGCCGATGTCGCAAAAGGCGAAGTGTCCGTTGGCGGCGGCTACGGCTCGTTCAATGGCGAAAGCGCGGTCGCTTTCGGCGCCGCCGTTGGAATCGCGGAAGGGTTCAGCGTGAACGCCGGATTGGGATTGAACTCTTACGAGGCCGCATTCCGCGCGGGCGCGAACTATAAGTTCAAGGCGTTTTGACGCGCGGGATGCAAGAATAATAGTGAATAAGTGAAAGGGATTATTCCAGAGCGCGATTCCCCTTCGCTGGCGAAGGGGTGGCAT
>JAISGC010000073.1 GCA_031263295.1 Rickettsiales bacterium | reverse complement strand
CCCGCCCCACAAGGGGGCAGGAGGGAGCGCGCGGGAATGCTATCCCTTACCTATGCGGGGCAGGAGGAGTTCGTCGTTGCGCATCGCGCCCAAAAACTCACCTTGACATTTTATCCAATATCGTCAACACTTCCCGGAAAGGAAATACGAAATGGATATAACCAAAATCATCAATGAAGATTCGGCGGCTTACAAGCACGGCCTGTGGATCGGAAAATACAGGGCGACCGCGGCGTTAAAGCGCGATATGCCGCCCCCGCCGCTGCCGGAAAAGCCGGCCGTTGCCGGCGACCAATTGCAGGAATGGTTCGGCCTTCGCGACGGGACGGCCGATTCTATTTCGCGATTTTCGCGCGGGTTGGTGAAAATTACGCCGCCCAAATTGCGGCGCGCCAGAAAAAAGCGCGACCCGAAGCCCCCAAAATCGGGCGTCGAAAAAATGCAATTTGCGGGCCTGTCGCCGCAACGGCTTTACGACAAGGGCCGCATCTGGGCGATGCGCTTCGCCACGCGGCAACTGAACCGCGGCATCCCGCCCGATGCTCTCAACATCCCGATCCCGGCGGGAACCCCGGAAGACTTTAAGCTCGGCGCGGCTTATGGCCGAGTGGTTTCGATTTCCAAGCACGCTGCATTGGCCGGGCCCGCGGGCCCGGCGCAGGCGCAAGCGCCTGCGCAGCAGGCTTTGGAAGTAAAATCCGCCGAGTTCGTGCGCGGCCGCAACGACGGCAAGCGGCTGACCCTGCGGAGGCTCGCCAAGGGCGAATTGCCCGACCGGATAAAGCTGCGCATTCCGGCGGGCGCGGGCAAGGACTATCGCGCCGGACTCGACGAGGGAAAGAATCTGGCCGTCGACGAGTTCTTGAATCCGAAAAAATCGCCCGCATTGTCGCCGGAAAAGCCCCGCGGCGAACCCGTGTCATACGACCCCGAATCCCCGCGATACAAGGCCGAGTTCGACGAGGTGAAGGCGATGGCGCTGGAACTTTTGCGCGCGGGAAATCTGCCCGAAGAAATCCAGCTCGTGCCGCCGGAACCCGGCGACCGCGCAAGTCAGATCTATGGACGCGAGCACGGGCGCGCCGCCGCCATAAAGGAATACGAAGCCGAACTTGCGGCGAAAAACGCGCCGACCGAATATCTGGCGCCGGACGACACAATATCGCCGATCGGATACAATCCGCAATCGCCCGCGTTTATCGCGGCGGTCGGGCAGGGCCGCGCGGACGCGAAAGATTTGCTGGGCCGGGGCCACGCGCCGGAAGATATTTCGATGACTCCATACGACGGCGGGGACAACAACGAATATTGCGGCTATTATTTCGGAATGCGCGCGGCGGTCGAGGAGTTCGAGGCCGAGCGCGAAGCCAAGCGCCTGGAAATCGCGGCGGCGTTCGACCGGGAATCGCCGGAATACAAGATTGCGTTCGCGAACTCATACCGCATCGCGCTGAACGCGCTGCGCAAGGGCGTGCACGCCGAAAATATCCGGACCAAGTCGATGGAAGAGCTCGGCGCGAACAGATACTACGGCGACCTGCACGGAATCGCCGAGGCGAAGCGGAGCTTCAAGCAGGAGCAGGACGGCGCCGAGATATTCGAGCAGACCAAGGCCGCGATGCGCGTCGACGCGGAAAAGAAGTGGAAGGGGCGGCCGCGCGGGTAGTTTTTGGGATGCCTGGTGGGGTGTGTTTTGATAAAACACACCCTTTTTATTTTCGATGGGGCGAAGCCCCGGAGGAAATAAAAAGAACAACAACATTGTTTTGCGAACATTCAGGCCCTTCGGGCCATCTGTTCGCAAAAGGTGTGCTTCATCGAAGCACACCCCACCATGCAGAGCTCGCGATAAACTTGCCAAACCAAGTTCTGGGAAACTCCCCCTTGAAATCCCGATTCCGCGATGGTATAATCGCCCGGCCGCGGTCCCATCGTCTAGCGGTTAGGACACCAGATTCTCATTCTGGGAACACGAGTTCGATTCTCGTTGGGACTGCCAGTAAATCAAAGTCGGTCGTCCATCGGACCTTGCGACTCGCATTACGATTTTTTGCTAATAACGCAAAAAATCTAATGCTCATACGCTCGGTTCGATTCTCGTTGGGACTGCCAATTTTTCTCCGCTTGCAATGTCGTCTTTTTTTATGCTAAAATGCGAGCGAAGGGGCAAGCCTGACGCTTTGGGCTTCGCCCTTTTTGTCATTTTGGTAATATCACTATGCCATATCCGTCTGTTTTTCCGCCCTTGCTTAAACATTTTTCCAGAATTATTTCATAATCTTTTTTGCTGCCTTTATCCAGATAGCGTCGCCCGAGAGGCGGCAAAGCCAAATCAGCCAACTGCAATCCGGCCAAATTTTCCGATTTCTGTTTTATTGCAAAGGATTGTATTTTGGCGCAGATTTCTTCGCTGTCTATAAAACATCCGTTGCCGGTCTCTTTAATCGCGTCAAACGCCTGCGATATTTGCGTGTCCAGAGGTTTGCCCCGCGACTCGGCGAATATGCTGCCTTGCTCGAATCGCGCCATACTATAAATAAATCGCTCGATAATTATTCGCAATGCGTATTCATACGGATCAAACGCCCGCTTGCCGTATTTGGCGCTCAATTTGCGAATATCTATAATGCAGGCGACAACCTGATATTTTAGTTCTTTCATAAGGCTGTTCATATCGGAAAGAAACTCCCGCCATTTTTCAGGTTGATTGAGAAAAGCAAAGTCGCCCCTGCGGTGAACGATTTCGCTGGAATGCAGAATTACGCCGGTATGACTCCAATGTTTCAGCTTGAGCTCGTTTATCAGATTTTCATTAAACGCCAAATCGTCTTGGTCGATGATAATGCCGCCCAACATAAAAATCGGATAATTGACATCGATTTTTTTGAGGTTGCTGGTCCCGCTCTCGTCCAAATACAAAATTTTCGACATTATATTTATCCTTTAGTAAACGGCGGTCATTCTAGTATAATTTGTCAAAAATTTTCAATATGATTATTGTTTTTCCCCTTTACTTTCCGCGGGGGATTTTTTTATACTCTCGATATGAAAAAAATCATCGCAATTTTGTCAATCGCGGTCGCGTGGGCGGACGCGCGGGCGCATCACGGATACAGGGAATGCATGCACGGCTATGATTGTCTGGCGGCGGCGGCAAAGCGAATCGACGCGGGCGACTTGGCCGAGGCGCGGAACTATCTGCGGCCCGCGATGGAGCGAAATTGCGGCATCATTTACGATGTCGGGCCGCATCTGAAATATGTATCGCCGGAAATCCAGCCGGGCGAGATAGCGCAAAGAGATTGCAGCAAAACAATGCGCGAATACTGCCGTCTTTTGCGCGCGGAGCAGGGCGATATGGTCGCGCTGTCGTGCCTCTACGGGCGGTCCGGCGGCCCGGCCTGGGCCGCGAATATGAAGCCGCTCGCTGAATCGATTTTGGCGGACCTCGGCATCACATTTTCCGAATATCTTGACCGCGACCGGGTGGACTGGGCCCGCGAGGTGCAGCGCCCGATGGTCGAGGATATGTATGGGATAAAGGACTAGGATTAGGACTAGGACTAGGTGGAGCTTGTTGTTGCGCTGCGGCGTTATAGCGAGCGCATCTAGTCCTGATCCTAGTCCTAGTCCCTAAAAAAACTGCTTGATAAAGCAGTTTTTTCTGATACAATCGGCGGGTTCTAAAAAAAAAGAAAGGAGAACACTATGACTTGGACAATACTGATCCTGGCCGTGGCGGTCCTTCTCTATGTGTTCGCCGGAAAACTGGCGGGTGCGGACGGGAAGAAGCCGAATCCGGCGGCGCACACTATGACGGCGTGCGCGAAACTTGTCGCGATAGTTCTTATCGCCGTCGGCGTCAATCGCACCGGCACCGGAACTTTGCACTATATAAAGAACGGGTTGCAGGCCGATATGCAGGCCCAGCAGCAGCGCGAGCAGGAAGCCGCGTCCAAAAACACCATCAAGTATGTCAAGGCGCATTCCGACGAGATGGCCAAATGGGCCCCGGTGCTCGGCAACGAGAAAGCGACCAAGACTATATTCGTCTGGACCGCCGCCGATTGCCCGTATTGCCGCCGCGTTCACGGAGATCTGTCCCGCATCATCAAGGATATGAAGGATGTGCGCGTCGTCATCAAGAACTTCCCGGTGCACGGCGAGATCTCGGACATTCCGGGTCGCTGGACCATCGCCGCGAAGATTCAGTCGAACGCCAAGGCCGCGGCCTTGTATGAAAAGCTGATGAACAATACATATTGGGACGAGAAAAATCGCGGCGATATGAAGGCCGTCACCGCCAATATGAGAAAGTGGGCGAAAGAGGTCGGCTTGGATGTCGCGAAGGTCGAGAAAGACCTGAACGGCCCGGCGGTCGCCCAGGAACTTGCGCAGGTCCGCGAATTGGCCAGCCAGTTCAATATAACCGGCACGCCGTATCTGATTATCGGCGACCAGGTGTTCCCCGGCGCGGTTCCATACGGAACGATAGCCAACGCGCTTCGGTAAAAAAATCCCCCGATGGGGGATTTTTTTATGGACTAGGGATTAGGGACGAGGAATTGGGGATTATTCCAGAGCGCAATTCCCCTTCGCTGGCGAAGGGTTGTCATCGGCCGAAGGCCGATGACGGGGTAGTGGACAGTGATTTATTTTTACCCTTACCCCGTCATTTTTGCTTGGGTCTGCGACCCTTCGCAAAAATGCCACCCCTTCCCTTTGGGAAGGGGAATAACGCTCTGGAATCTTTGACATTATTCCTAAAATCCATTACAATGCCCGTATGTGTGCGAAACCTAAAAATATGAAAATTGTCGGCGGCGTCAACGAGTATATCGGGCGGCGCATTCGTCTGCGGCGCGATATGCTGGGGATGACCCAGAAACAGCTGGCCGAGCGGTGCGGCGTGACATTCCAGCAGATTCAGAAATACGAGAACGGCGGCACGCGCATAGTGGCCGAGCGCCTGGTGCAGCTGGGCTCGATTCTCGATATGCCGGTGTCGTTTCTGTTCAGCGGCCTGCCGAACCAAACGCCGGCCAGCGATTTTATCTCGATTTCTCGGGCGAACGAGCTGCGGGCGAACTCGCCGGACGAGGGCGATCCCTTGGGCAAAAACGAATCGCTCGAACTGGTGAAACTGTTCTGGAACCTGCCGAACGACGAGGCCAGAAATACCATAATGTCCTTGCTCCGCTCGATGCAGAGCATATCGGTGTAGTTTTGTGCGACGACCGCCCGTTATTATTTCATAATCTCGTTCGTCTTGGCGATCAATAATGATTTTTCCGCGGGCGAGTCGTTGAAGAAGTACCCCTGAATCTTACCGATAATTTTTCCGTTTCTGAAAATAACCATCGCCGGGATTTCTGAAATATCGAACTCTTTCGCAATTTGGGCGTCGGTCTGCGCGCGGATCAGCTTTACATCGGTTCCGGCGAATATTTCGGAATATGGAATTGAAGTCGCAAGGCAGTGCAGAGTTTCCTCGTCATACAATTCCAGAACCGCGACGCCTTTCGCGGCCCGCGCGGCGGCGGCCGCCTTGCCCGTTTCCGCGGGCTGCGTTTCGGTTATGTCCGCGCCGTAGCGGTCGACGAAAAGGTCTGCGGCCGCGCGCGGGTCTGAATCTATGTCGGCTTTGATTTTTTGCGCCTCGGCGGTATCGCGGGCCAGCATTATCGCACGCACTGGGCACATATTTTTGCAAGCGCCGCATCCGACGCATTTTTCTTTCGCGAAGCCGATTTGACTATTTTTTTCGTCCCAGAACATAGCTCCGGTGGGACAGACTTCAATCCCACCGCAAGCGGGCGAATTATCGCAGATTTTATGATTGATGATTATTTCGTTCATTTCCCAATCCTTTTCAATCCGCTCGCATTTTTGCCGGTGATTA
>JAISGC010000068.1 GCA_031263295.1 Rickettsiales bacterium | reverse complement strand
GTCGGCGGCGCGGCGCTGGACGCGGGATTTAAGAAATCGATTGCGAACATTGCGAATGTCGATGCGCTTCCGGCCATCGGCGCGAATGTCCGCGACATATTGAAGCACAAGGCGCTGGTTCTGACGCAGGAAGGCGCGAAGGCTTTGGAAGAAAGGTTGAAATAATGGCGGAAAAGAAAGTTGTT
Organism: Rickettsiales bacterium; assembly: GCA_031263295.1. Taxonomy (GTDB): domain Bacteria; phylum Pseudomonadota; class Alphaproteobacteria; order Rs-D84; family Rs-D84; genus JAISGC01. The sequence goes on along the minus strand of JAISGC010000068.1, from coordinate 4,539 downwards.
TTGACGGCGAAGTCGTATGATATTCTTCAACGGCCGATTATTTCGGAAAAGGCGGCGAAACTGGCCGAGGCGAACGGCCTTGTTTTCGAGGTCGCGAATGACGCCACGAAAACAAGCATTGCGGATGCGGTTCAGGCGATATATAATGTGCGTCCGTCCAAAGTGAATATCGTCGTTGCAAAAGGCAAAGTGAAAACCTTCCGCAACAAGTCCAAGGGAACGCAAAGGACGATAAAAAAGGCATACCTCACTCTGCCCAAGGGCGTTGAGATTGATATACTGGCGGAAGCGGGGAAGAAATAAAATGCAAAAAGATATGACCTTATTGAAAAGCATTGCGGAAACGATTGTCTCGACGGGCGGCGTCGCGGCGCTGACAATATTCGCTTTGTATAAAATCGAAATGAGCGGCTGGAACAAGTTTCTGAAAAAAGTCGGCCAGAATAAGGCGGGCAGATAAATAAAGGAAATTCGTCTGATAATCCAAAGCGATGTTAGAGACGGATTGACAAGGTAAAAGAATGGCACTGAAAACTTATAAACCTTACACCAAAAGCACACGCGGAACCGTGCTGGTCGATCATTCGGAGCTCCACAAGGGCGATCCGGAAAAGTCGTTGACCCGCGGAATCGTCTCGCGCGGGGGCCGGAATAATTTCGGGCAATTGACCGTTCCGCATCAGGGCGGCGGGCACAAGAAAAAATACCGCGATATTGATTTTCGGCGGAACAAGAAAGACATTCCGGCCGTCGTTACGCGGCTTGAATACGACCCGAATCGCACGGGCTTCATCGCGCTGCTGGAATATAAAGACGGGACGAAGTCTTACATTTTGGCGCCGCAGAAGTTGAAGGTCGGCGATTCGGTTATATCGAGCGAGCGCGCGGACATTATGCCGGGCAACGCGATGCCGCTGAAAAATATCCCGATCGGCACCGTCATCCACAATGTGGAGACGAAACCCGGAGCGGGCGCGCAGTTCGCGCGTTCGGCCGGATGCAGCGTGCAATTGATGGGTAAAGACGGCGTCTATGCGCAGATAAAAATGGGCTCGGGCGAGCTGCGCAAAATCCATTCCGATTGTATGGCGACCATCGGTTCGGTCTCGAACCCGGACCAGCGGAATGTGAAATTGGGCAAGGCCGGCCGCGCGCGCTGGAAGGGCGTCAAGCCGACGACCCGCGGCGTCGCCATGAACCCGGTCGACCATCCGCACGGCGGAGGAAACGGACGCGGCAAGGGACACATCCCGCAGTCGCGCACCGGCGTGATTGCAAAGGGATTCCGCACGCGCAAAAACAAACTGACGCAGAAGTTCATCATCAGGTCTCGTCATCTGAATAAGAAGAAATAGGAGTGCGAGTTTGAGTTGGAGTTTGAGTGGCGATTACTCAAACTTGAACTCAAACTCAAACTGAAAAAGGTAAAAGAAAATGTCTAGAAGTGTATGGAAAGGTCCTTTCGTTCATCCCTCCGTCTTAAAAAAGGCGGCGGTCGCGCAGGAGGCCAACGACAAAAAGCCGATTAAAACCTGGTCGCGCGGATCGACGATTATCCCGCAGATGGTCGGGCTGACCTTCGATGTCCACAATGGGAAAAAGTTCATCCCCGTGTCCATCGTCGAGGATATGATAGGGCATAAATTGGGCGAGTTCTCGCCTACGCGCACCTTCAAGGGCCACGCCGCGAACAAAAAAGCGGCCGCCGCCCCGGGAAAGAAATAAGAAGAGTTCGAGTTGGAGTTTGAGTTGGAGTCCACTCAAACTCGAACTCAAACTCGAACTAGGTGAAGAAAATGGCAGAAGCAAGATACAATATTAAAGACAACCAGGTGCGCGCGTTCAATAAACTGATACGCATCTCGCCGACGAAATTGTCGTTGGTCGCGGATTTGATTCGCGGCAAGACGCTCGACGCGGCGACCACCTTGTTGAAGTTCAGCAAGAAGCGCATCGCGAGCGAAGTCTTGAAGACATTGCTGTCCGCGGCCGCGAACGCCGAGAATAATAAAAAGCTCGCGGTCGACAGCTTGTTCGTCAAAGAAATCTGGGTCGGCAAAGCGATAACTATGAAGCGCTTCCGCGCCGGACCGCGCGGCCAGGCGAAACCGATATTAAAGCCGTTTTCGCACCTGACGATTGTTTTGGAATCGGGCGCGCCCGCTCCGAAAAAATCGGCCAAGCCGAAAGCAGAGAAAAAAGGCGGCGAAGGCGCCGCGGCCAAAAAAGAAACAAAGAAAGAAATTAAAAAATAAAAAGATTCGGCAGTAAGGGGCAACCCGGAATAAAATCGAAAGATTTCAAGAATGCCGTCTCGAAAGAAAGGATATAAATTATGGGTCAGAAAGTATCGCCTATTTCATTGAGAGAGTTCATCAATAAGACGCCTGATTCGCGTTGGATCGCGTCGAAGAAAGACTATGCCGCGCTCTTGGCCGAGGATGTCAAGATAAGAAAGTTCGTCGAGAAGAAACTCGAAAAGGCGGGCCTGGCCAAGGTCGTCATCGAGCGCCTGGCGAAAAAATTGGTCGTGACGATTCACACTTCGCGCCCCGGTATGATTATCGGCAAAAACGGCGCGGACATCGAGGCCTTGCGCCTCGCGATAAAACGCCTTGTCAAAAACGACCAGGTCGTCGTGAATATTTTCGAGGTTCGCCGCCCGGACCTGAACGCGCAATTGGTCGCGAAAAATATCGCCCAGCAGATCGAGGGCCGCGTGTCCTTCAAGCGCGCCATGAAAAAGGCGATGCAGTCTGCGGAAAAAGCCGGAGCCAAGGGAATCAAGATAACCTGCGGCGGACGGCTGAACGGCGCGGAAATCGCCCGCTCGGAATCGATGCGCGAAGGCCAGATTCCGCTGCACACATTGCGCGCGGACATCGACTATGCGTCGTTGCAGGCCAAAACGACTTACGGCGTCATCGGCGTCAAGGTTTGGATCTATACCGGCGATGTCGTGAACAAAGAAAAAATGCGCTCGGAACTGGCGCGCCCGACGGAGTTTGCGGCAAGTTCTGAACGGCAAGTGAAAGCGGAGGCAAATTAAAATGCTCCAACCTAAAAAAACGAAGTTTAAGAAGCAACATAAAGGCCGCATACACGGCTTGGCGAAGGGCGGTTCCGAATTGGCGTTCGGCTCGTTCGGCTTGAAGGCTATGACGCCCGAGCGCGTCACCGGCCGCCAAATCGAGGCGGCGCGCCGCGCGATTACGCGCCATATGAAGCGTCTCGGCCGTTTGTGGATTCGCATTTTCCCGGATGTCCCTGTCACCGGCAAGGCCTTGGGCGTTCGTATGGGAAAGGGCAAGGGAACCGTCGAATACTGGATCGCGCGCGTGAAGCCCGGCCGGATTATGTTCGAGATGGACGGCGTGAAGCCCGAAATCGCGATTGAGGCCCTGACCTTGGCGTCGGCGAAGCTTCCGGTCAAGACGAAGATTGTCGAAAGGAAGGCGAACTGATATGAACGATGCGGCGGTGAAGGCTTTTCTGCACGAGATTATGGGTATGGCGCAGCAAGGAATCCAAGAAAAAGGCGGGCTGGTATTCGATTTGTCGGGCATCGCGAAACAAAGGGCCTTGGAAGATATTTTCAACAGGACCATGCAGATGAACGACTGCTGGTTCGGGCAACAGAATAATAAACAGGCATAGATTATGGCGAAAGAAAAAAATAATTTGGATACGCAGGCTTTGGAATCAAAGCTGGTCGACTTGAAAAAAGACGGAATGAATATGCGGTTCCGGCACACGGCGGGCCAATTGCCGCAGACGCATCTGATGCGCGCGAACCGCCGCGAAATCGCGCGCGTGAAAACGGCCTTGAATAAGAAGGGTGAGTAATTATGATTCAGACGGAAACAATGTTGAATGTCGCCGACAATTCGGGCGCGAAAAAATGCCTGTGCATCAAGGTGCTGGGCGGTTCGCATCGGCGCTATGCCACCGTCGGCGATAAAATCGTCGTCGCGATAAAGGACGCCATTCCGCGCGGCAAGGTTCAGAAGGGCACGGTCCAGCGCGCGATAATCATCCGCACGAAGTTCCCCGTGAAACGGACGGACGGCTCGGTCATCCGCTTTGACGACAACGCGGTGGTCCTGATAAACAAGAACAATTTCGAGCCGATCGGCACCCGCATCTTCGGGCCCGTCGCGCGCGAAACCAGACGCAAATACGATGTGCAGAAGATAATATCTCTTGCGCCGGAAGTGTTGTAAAGAAAGGATAGCAAAATGCCACGCAGAGTTCTACAAGGCGAAATTGTCAGCGCGAAGAACGACAAGACCATTGTCGTCGAGGTCGAGCGCAAGTTCCGCCATCCGCTTTACGGAAAATTCGTGAAGCACAATAAAAAATACAAGGCGCACGACGCGGACAATTCCGGCAAAGTCGGCGAGGTTGTTCTGATTGAGGAGCACCGGCCGATTTCCAAGACCAAGACCTGGATACTGAAATCCAAAATCGGCGTCGCGGAAAATACGAAAGTTGAAATAACAGAGTAGCAAGGAGTTCGCGTCAGAATCGTATCGACCT
>JAISGC010000050.1 GCA_031263295.1 Rickettsiales bacterium | reverse complement strand
GAAGGGGAATCGCGCTCTGGAATAATCCCCTAATCCCCAAACACCCCTTGCTTTTCATCGCGGCGTCTTGTATCCTTGTTCGGGAAAATAAAATGCACATATTTTTATCGCCGCACTTTGACGATGCAATCGGCTCCGCGGGCGGGCTGATCAGTCGCCTCGTCGCAAATGGCGAACGGGTCGCGGTCGCGACGATTTTTGCCGGCCTGCCGTGGCTGCGTCCCTGGAAGATTCCAAAGGTTCTGATTCGCCGTCGCGAGAACCGCCGCGCGTGCCGCGCGTCGGCCGCTGGCGCGGCCGCCGCGCGCGTTATAAATCTGAACTTTCTCGATGGCGTTTGGCGCGCGGCCCACCATAAAAAATCTATGCTGTTCGACGGCGTGATTCGCGAGCCCGAGCTGGTCCGGCGCGTCGTCGCCGCGATTAAAAAAATCGCGAAGCCCGGCGATGTGATTTATGCGCCCGCGGGCCTTGGGAATCATATCGACCATTTAATCGTTCGCGATGCGGCGGCATTGCTTGAAAATGAAACGCATCTCTATGAAGAGTTTTATTACGGATGGAAGACGGGCGTTTCTATGCCCGGGTTCAAGCGTTTCAATTTGACCGACGACGAATGCGAGGCGCGGACGCGGGCCGCGCTTTGCTATGAAATCGAGATGAAGAAATTGTTCCGCGGCGCGCGGGCGGCGGCCGAATATTTCGCCGCGCGCCGGTTCGAGCGGTATGACTGGGCCCCGCCTTGGGCCGCCGTCGCCGCGCCGAGGACTATTGTTTCGCTGACCAGTTTCCCGGCGCGCATTCCGACTATTTCGCAGGTCGTCGAGACCATAAAAAATCAGTCCGTTCAGCCGGACAAGATTGTCCTCTATCTTTCCAAAAAGCAATTTCCGCGCGCGCCGAAAGTCGACGGCGTCGAGGTTCGGATGCTGGACGGCGACATCCGCAGCTATAAAAAACTGGTCCCGGCGCTGGCGGACTTTCCAAACGACAACATCATAACTTTGGACGACGATATTTTATATCCCGATTTCGTCATAGAAAAATTATTGGACTGCCATCGGCGATTTCCGGGCGCGATATGCGGCCTGCGGGTCAAGCGCGCCGCCGCCGGGCCGTATCGCCTGTGGCACAGGATGGGGCGGAAAAATATGCTGCGCTTCGGCGGGCGGCGGCCGCGGCTTTGCAACTTCGCGACGACCGGCGGCGGCACGCTGTTCCCGCCGCGGGCGCTCCATCCCGACGCGTCGCGGGACGATATTTTTATGTCGGTTTGCCCGACGACGGACGACATCTGGTTCTGGGCGCAGGCCGTGCGCAACGGCACGGGGACCGCGGTCGCTGGAAAATATTTGCAGATAAAAGAGATTCCGTCGGCCCAGGAAATATCGCTCCGCACCGACAATTTTCATGGTCTGAATCTGAACGATAAAAATCTGGCGGCGCTTGCCGCGATGTATCCCGAGATTGCGGAGATTGTGGGAAAAGCGCGGTAGGCGTGAAGGCTGGCACTACCAAAACCAAAACAAACGATTGCAAAGCAATCGTTTGTCATTCCCGCGCAGGCGGGAATAGGGCTTTAAGACTTATAGCGAAAAACTTGTTTCACATACAAATGTAATTGTGAAAACAAGTAGTAGCTGACCGTAAGGTTTAGAACCCTATTCCCGCTTTCGCGGGAATGACAAAAAATCTTTTCAAGATTTTTTGTTTTGGTTTTGGCACAGCGCGTTATCGCCACCACCCCGCTGCCACTTCGTGGCGGCAGTGCGTGTCCAAAGGAGGGGAACACCCGTCGGAAGGCCTGCCGCGCTCCGGCGTGGCAGGAGTGACCCGCCGGAGCGCTCTGTCGTATTTGACAACGCTATTATTTTTGTCTATAATCCCGTTATGAAAAAAATAATGATACTTTTTGCAATTTTGGCGGCCGGGTCGGCGAAGGCGGACTTCGGGCGGCCGGGCCAGCGGCCCTGCGAGGCGACGGAAGATGCGCTGCGGTTTCAGATTCAGCAGGCGTCCGCCAGCCGCACCATGGACGGCTATGTCAGCACGGCGAAGCTTTACACCTCTATGTCGCGCCGCGGATGCCCGGAGAACAGGCAGACTTGGAAGGCTTATTCCAACGCGTCCTTGGATACCGCGCGCGGGCTGAACGACCAGGTGCACTGGAAGGATCCCCAGCGGGTCAGGAACAACAACGAAATAAACACCGCCGCGTTCGGGAACAGGTTTTTTTAATTCATAATTCATAATGCATAATTCATAATTAGTGGCGCGTCGTCGCGCCACTCCTGCCCCGCGGAGCGGGGCGGGAAAGTTTTTGTTAGCGAGCGCATCGCGCGAGCGTTACAAAAACTTGGGTGGGGCAATTATGAATTACGAATTGTGAATTATGAATTGTTTAATTTTTTCCGTATCTCTCTCACCCTTGAAAGTATCTCGGAAAGGTCGCTGTCGCCTGCGGTTGCGAGTTCGTCCGCCATCACGACGCACAATGTGACCAGCAGCATATTTTCCGCCATCGGGCCCATCTTGTCCAGAATCTCCGACGCGCGCGAATCGAGCTCGCGGGACAATTCGTGCAGGCGCTCCTCCTGGCCGGTCTCGCAGCCAATCTGATATTTTTTATTCGCAATGCTGATGT
>JAISGC010000019.1 GCA_031263295.1 Rickettsiales bacterium | reverse complement strand
CCAGCAACTCTGCGACAAGCTGACCAAGTTCAGCGGAACGAGTTGCCATGTGGTGAGGATACAGTGATTGAAGATTAGGCAAAAGTGCAAAGTGCAAATTACAAAGTTCAATTGGAGTTTGCCTTTCCGCAAGTTCCAATTGAACTTTGCACTTTGATAATTGAACTTTATGAAAAAGATAAAGACATTCTTCTTAAAGGTAAAGCACAATATGCCCGCGCATATGCAGTGGACGCTACTGGGCATAGCGATTGTGCTTTGCGTGATGCTGATACTTTTGTTGACGGGCGAAAAGGGAGCGGGCGTCGGTGAACAGGCGTCAGGCGGAGCGGCGCCTGCGGCTGAAAAAAAGAGCGATTCTAAAACGCTGATGCTTTCAATCGCGCCGAAAGAGGTCAAGTTCGGCAATGTTCCCGCGGGCGAAACGCGGACCGAGCGCGTGTCGGTTTCCGCCAACAAGCCGGTGATATTCTCCGATGTGTCGCTGAATGCGACCGATAGCTTTCTGTCGATGCGCCAGACCTGCTCGACGATGGGTCAGGTCGATAAACTGCCGTGCGATATAACTCTCGAACTCAAACCTGATTCCGAGGCCGCGGATATACAAAACCAGATAAATCTGAAATACTACGACGCGGCCGCGGGCAAGGATATGGAAAAGCTCGAAACGATTTCGGTTTCATATTCGGCTGTGGCGGGCGCGGCCGCGCCGGCGCCTGCGCCAATACCGGAACCCGTCGCGGAACCCGCGCCGGAACCCGAGCCCGTCGCCGATACTATAATGGACGAGCCGTTCGAGGATGATTTCTTTGCCGAAGATTTGGAGCTGCCCGAAGTTCTGCCGGAAGAAGAGGCGCCGCTCGATTTGCCCGAGCCGGTTGTCGAGGCGCCCGCGCCGACAAAACCGCGGCCTGCGGCTCCGGCCGCGGCTCCGCGCGCCGACAATTATATTCCCGCCAAAGAGGAATGCTATCAGTTCGCGTTCGCCGGATACAACAACGGCGGAAAGCAAATCGGGTGGATAAAGCCCGAGGGCGGCCGCTATATGTTTCACCCGTTTTCGGACACCGAATGCATCGCGCCGACCGGCGAGTATAATTCCAAGACCGGCTTTATAATGTCCATCGACGACCCGACGAAAAAACTCGGCAGCGACGCGGACCGCATCGGCGGGCGCGGCGCGGGCGCGAATCTGGTTATGCCGGTGCTGACCAATCCCGCGCCGCGGCGCGAGCGCATCGTCGCGACGCAGATAAACGACGGGCCGACCGGCGCCCTGGCGGGCAGCGCGCATGTCTTCACCAAGCCGACCGCCGTCAGCGTCCAGCTACCGTCGTCGTTCAATGGAGGCCAGGCCGTAGTGTCCAGCCGTCCTTACGACCGGACCTTTGTGTTGCGGCACTTCAAGCCGATACCCGCGACAATCGTCAACGAAATCCGCGCGATAGATCCGCGCAAAGCCTCGCGCATTCCGGTCCAGGCAACCGTGGACCGCCATGTCTATTCGGACAACGGGCGGACAATCGTCGTCCCGGCGGGAACCCTGATGCTCGGCAATGTGACGGGCGATATGCCCGGGCCCTATAAGACCATCGGCCGCATCAGCATAGAATGGTATCGCTTCATCCGGCCCGACGGCGTCGAGTTCAACTTCACCAAGGGCGAAAACGAGCGGCCTTTCTCGGGCGACGCGCAGGGCAGGGTGGGCGTGCCGGGCTATGGCTCGTCGGATTATTTAGAGCAGATGGTGATGCCGCTGCTGACCGCGCTGGTTCCGGCGGCGACGAATCTCATATCGCCGGTGTCGGACAAAATCGTCAACCAGATAGATCTGGACAACAACACCATCGTCCAGTCCGGCACGATGCGGTCGTCGGAGTTGGCGAAGCAGGAAATGATAAAGTCCTGGAACAAGGTCACGGAGAAACTCTTCATAGATATGATGGACAACACCAAGCCGCCGTTCACAATCTCGGCGGGCACGCGCATAACGGTCTATTCGCCCGACGATCTGATTGTGGCGTGGTGCGCGGACGGCGACGATGCAAGCTGCACGCCGACGGCGCCCGCGACGGATTACGCGCGCGCGGAGCTGCCGAACTATACCATCGGCCAGGAAGATCCCGTGTCTATGCTGGGGCAGGTTGCTGCATACGGCACGACCGAAGGGACGCAAATCAAGGATGAGCGCATGAAGCAATTGATGGACGGCTTCCGCCAATATCAAAGCATCGGAATGGCGAAAAACGATGTCTATCGGCAGCAGCTTGAAGGCGCGGGCGGCATAATGACCAACAACGGCACGATATTGCAGCAGGGCACCGACGCATACAACCAGCAGTATCTGGGAATGACGCAGACGACGACGACCGACGACAACGGGAACGAGGTCAGCTTTTACAACAATCCCAACGCCGCGCCGCCCGCCGCGCCGGTCGAAGAAATGCCGCAGGATGTCCTGTTGTGCGAGACCGGCGACGCGCCGGACAACAACGGATGCTGCGCGGGCGAGACCTTCACGGATATGGGCCCCGACGGATGGAACTGCTGTCCGGACGCGGGCGGCGATTGTTTTCCACCCATCCAGTGAGGCAAAGATTCCAGAGCCTGATTCCCCTTCGCTGGCGAAGGGGTGGCAATCGCCGAAGGCGATTGACGGGGTAGTGGAAAACACTTTACCAATTACCCCTACCCTGTCCGCTCGCTTCGCTCGCGTCCACCCCTTCCCAAGGGAAGGGGAATCGCGCTCTGGACTCCGGAACTTTATTCATCCCCAACATATTTTTTTCTTTTTTTCTCCTTGAAACTTCCCCGACTTTGCACTATATTACCCGGGCAATAAAAAGGGAATCTCTATGAATTATCCGTATATGCCGAAATCCACCGCCCTCTGGCTGATTGAAAACACCGCGCTTGCCTTCTCTCAAATCGCGGATTTCTGCGGCCTGCACGAGCTGGAAGTCAAACAAATCGCCGACGCCGAGGCCCATAAAATCCAAGGGCTCGACCCGATTATCAGCGGCCAATTGACGCGCGAAAATATCAAGGCCGCCGAGGCCGACCCGTCCGTCGCTCTGATTCTTTGCGAAAATGTTATCGAAACGCAGAAGACCCAGGACAAGCGCGGCGTCGGATACACGCCCATGATGCACCGCAAAAACCGCCTGGGCGGAATCCTGTGGATTGTGAAAAATTATCCGGACCTGACAGACGGCCAGGTCGCCAAGCTGATGCGCTCGACGCGGCCGACGGTCGCGGCCGTCCGCAACCGCACGCACAAGCACTATTCCGAAATCAGCATCGCCAGCCCGATAGTGCTGGGGCTTTGCAGCGAATCCGCTTTGCGGGAACAGGTTGAGAAAGTTAAAAAATAAACAGGTATCAGGTATCAGGGAACTGGTATCAGGGACGCAGCGCAAGTTATAACGCAATGCCTTATAATAAACACCAACCTCCTGATACCTATTTCCTGATACCTGATACCTTTTTCGCGGAGCAAAAAGATATGATGAAGAAAATCGACGACACCACCAAATTTTTAATGGACACTTTGCCGGAGAATCTGAAACAGCTCGCGAAAACCGCGTGCGAGAACGGATTTTTGTCGCAGCTCGATTTCGACAACGCGATGATCGCCGACGAAATCCCGGAGGAAGAAAAGGCCGAGACGATGTCTTTCTTCGAGCAGGATCTCGGTCTCGAAGTTTTGGAGGCCGGATTGTTCGATAAAAAAATCGAGCAGTATTACGACGACGAAAACGATTCCGAGCGGCGCGAGCGCAGCAAGGCGCTGGACGCCGACGCCGAGCAGGTCGATGTATCGGACGAAAACGACGAATATTATGCCAAGCAATTGGAGCGCTCGACGACGGGCTCCATCGCGCTGGGCATTCAGGATTCCGTGCAGTCTTACCTGAAATCAATCGGCACGGTGCAGCTGTTGACCGCGGCGGGCGAGGTCGCAATCGCGCAGCGAATCGAGGCCGCCAGCAAGCTCCTTATATACGGCCTGTGCGAATCGCCGATGACCATCCGCGCGATGCTGGAATGGTATGAGCAGCTCTTGGCCCAGGAAGTGCACCTGCGCTATGTCGTGAACTTGGAGCTGATGTATTCGTCCGATTCGGAAAAAAAGCAATTGGCGGCGCTGGCCGACGCGCTGAAAGCAAAGGGCGTCGAAGATGTCGAGGATCTCGACGACGACGATTTGGACGACGCCGTGCTTGAAGAAGACGAGGCCGCGAAAGAGGAGGAAGAGGAGGAG
>JAISGC010000014.1 GCA_031263295.1 Rickettsiales bacterium | reverse complement strand
CTTCACGCGGGCGTCCCCCTCCTTTGGAGGGGACCGCCCGCGGGAAGGCATCGCCAAGAAACAAAACAGGGAGAAAAGAATGAAAAAGAGAATAAGAGAGTTAGAGAATAAGAGAATGGAGATTGAAATAAGGGGAATGCGCAATAACAAGCACATATTCTCTTATTCTCTAATTCTCTTATTCTCTCTTTGCGCGGCGGGCGAAGCCCGCGCGGCAAAGATGTGCGTTCGCGGGACGCAGACCAATCAATCGGCCAGCAAGACCGACGGATCGTGGGTCATCGCCAACAACTGCGCGGTCGGCTCGCGATCGCCGAACTGCGGCGCATTTTTGGACGCCGCCGGAGCATACGACGGCACCGGCGCGCCGACAAACTATCAATGCAGCGGCGTCATCATAGCCGGTATCAGCGAGGCGCGGGCCGCGGGCGGAAACTGCCTTTGCAAAATGACATATCCGTATGCGGGCGCATGGGTTTTATCGAACTCTCCAAATTGGGGCAACGGATGCGGCGAGGTCTGCGCGTGCCACGCGTCGCGCATATGGAGCGAAGACGACGGCATTTTTTACAAATCGTTCCAGCTGGCGCTGACGAGCGGGTCGAATTAAATCAAGCGTATCTTAAACAAACGATTGCGTAAGCAATCGTTTGTCATTCCCGCGCAGGCGGGAATGGGGCTTTAATACTTATAACGCAAAACTTGTTTCACGGACAAATGTAAGCGTGAAAGCAAGCGATGTCTGAATGCAAGGTTTAGAACCCTATTCCCGCTTTCGCGGGAATGACAAAAAATCTCTTTGAGATTTTTTGTTTTGGTTTTATTGCATTCCGTCTAGTCTTTCACTTTCTCGCCCGCTTTGCGCAGCGCCTCTTGGTCGGGAAATCCGTCGAAAATATACCCGCGGTCTTCCCAGCGCCCGCTCGGGCCGCGCGCCAGATGCCGGATGCTGCAATTGTTCGGGTTCGGCTCCTGGTCGAACCATTCCGGATTCCTGTGCAGCCACATCATCACGAACGCGCGTATGGTCGTCCCGTGCGACACGATAAAAACATTCGGCACATTGTTCCTCGGCTTTTCTGCATCCCTGATTATCGTTCCGAAAAACTGATGCGCGCGCATCGCGACATCGTATCGGCTTTCGCCCTGGGGCATCCGGGCGTAGAACTTGCCGCCGTTTTCCTCCCACTTCTTAAAGTCCGCGTATTGGTCCGGAAAGCGCGCGGCCTTCTCGTCCTCGGACAATCCGTCGAACAGGCCGAACCTCTGCTCGGTCAGAAATATCGACGGGTATATGTCCTTTATTTTATAGAACGATTCGCCCATATCGAGCAGCATTTCGTGCGCGGTCATATCCGCGCGCAGATATGTGCTGTGCCACAGGCGCATCGAATTGGAGCGGATTTTATATCCGGCGGACACGAAGTCGTCGAACGCGCGGCCCGCGGCCCGCGCCTGCGCGGGGCCGGAGGGAACCAGCGGTATCTTATGGTCCGGCATTTCCGCGTTCACGGAATTGTCCGCGTTCGCCGCGCTGTTCGCATGCCGCATAAGAAAAATGTTTTCAAGCCGATGCGGACGGCCCAGTATTATTTGCATTATTCGCTCCTTTGTTTTCGTTGCTGGCCAGCGCGTAGAGCACCGACGATATTAAAGACTGATACGGCACGCCCTGGGTCTCGGCGATGGACTTTATCTCGTCCAGGACCTCGTGCGGTATGCGCATATTGATGACCGCGTCCGATTTATGAAACGCGCGATACGCCGCGAAGTCTTTCAGCAAAGACTCCACATTCATCATCAAAAGCTGCTGCATTACATTCATTTAATGAATAGAGAATAAGAGAATGCAAACGCTTCGCGTTTGCAGAGAATAAGATAATGGAATCTGCGGATGCGCCGCGCTCCATTCTCTTATTCTCTCATTCTCTTATTCTCTCCCTTGAAAGCTTATCTTTTCTATATTATACTTATCGCCGACGCCGGTTTAGCCCAGTTGGTAGAGCATCTGATTTGTAATCAGAGGGTCGGGGGTTCAAGTCCCTCAACCGGCACCACCCTTCGCGCCTTCGGCGCTTCGGGTGGCAAGCCACCGATTTTCACCGAGCGAAGCGAGGGCTGAAAATCGAGTGCCCGCCGAAGCCCGCAGGGCGAAGGCCGGGCCGGATTCCAGAGCCATTCAATCCCCTACCCCGTCATCGGCTTCGGGTCTGCGACCCTTCACCGATGCCAGTGCGTGTTCCCAAGGGAAGGGGAATAAGTTTGGGTTCGCGCTTCGCGCTCACCGATTTTTGGCGTTCGCCTTCGCCGCGCGGCGAATATCGGCCCGAGCCGCCGCCCAAATCCACAGCGCCTGGAAAATATTTCCAAACGCGAGCGCCTTCATCATCATCGCCCCCGTCTGCTCTTTTTGCATATCGTTCATTTTGCTTTCCTTTTGTTGTTATCTCTGGCCATTTCTTTCCCGCTCCAATTGCGCCAGGCGCGGCAGCCATTTTTCTTTGTGCTTTTTATCCTGATATTTCCAAATCTGCTCTTCCGTTATGTCGTAAATCACTTTCACGAACTCCAACAAAAGGCGGACATCGGCGACCTCTTCGAACAGCGCGCCGCCGGGCCCGGCGTTGTCTTTGCCGCGGTTGATATTTTTCAGAATCTCTTTTTGGAGCTCGGCCATTTCTTCGACGGCGATGAGCGCGATTTTTTCGCGGCCCATCAGATCTATCTGGCGCTTCATATCTTCAATCGGTATCATTTGATTTTTTCCTTTTGTTTGGCGGCGGATGTCCGGGCGCCTAGCCGTTTTGATTTTCTATTTGTTTAAGAAGCGCCGAGGCCTTGATAATCCGGCCCTCTTTTTCAAGCTTTGCAAGCAGCTCTATGCCGACCGGTTCGGGAAGGCCTTTCGCGGGACGCGCCTTGGCCGCGGCCCGCGTCCGGGTCTTATCAGCGCGGCAGGTCTTCGAGGTCCGCGCAGTCTCCGCGCGCTTCGCGGCCGCGACCGAACCGCGGCGTCTGATTTCGCCGTTGATTTTCCGGCGCTGGCCCTCGCAGTTCATAGCGACCAGGCCGTCGGATTTTTCCATCGCGCGGACCGCGCCGCGCTCGAATCCCTCGACAAGTTTTTTGAGTTGTTTGACTGAATAGCCTTCCAATTGCCGTTCGATATATTTTCCCATCTCGTTGCGCCTTTGGTTTAAGCCTGTTGCAATGAGCAAAAATAATTTTGCCCGCCGCGGCTGCGCGGCCAATCCTTTTGTATTCGCAATCGAATATACCATTGCCAAGACGATTGTCAATACAATTGTGATTACAATAATATTGACGCCTGTATTTATATTTGTGCGGGCGCCCGTATTGTGGTAAATATACAAAACCGAAAATATGACAATATGAATCAAACGCTCGAATATCTTTTATTGCGCAATACTCTGACGCTGAAAAATATGCCCAATCTCCGGGCGGCGCAGTTGGAGCGCGCGCGGGAAAATGTCGCCGCCGGATTGGAGCTGGGGCTCGGCGCCGAAGAATCGGTTCGAATGGCGATGGAGGATTTCGAGACGCCCGCCGAAAAACTCGCCGCGGCGGAACTCGGATGGAATGCGGCGTGGTATATAAACTTTATAATGTCGCTTTTGGGAAGATAATATGAACGGCGATAAACAAGATTTTTTCAACGCCAAGGGGCCGCGGGTTCCGTCGCCGGCCGAGGATGAGATAATCGCGGCCCAGCTCGACATTCTGGATATTCAACCCGGCGCGCGGGTGCTCGATGTCGGATGCGGCTCGGGCGTTCTGATTCCGCATCTGTCTTTGCGGACCGCGCCGCAAAACATAACGGGGATCGATATTTGCCATAACGCGCTCGCGTTCGCGCGCGAAAAATTTCCCGCCGTCCGGTTTATCGAAATGGATTTTATGCTGAACGAACTGCCGAAGAAATCGTTCGACTATGTCTTGTGCTACAACGCGTTTCCGCATTTCGAGAATCCGGGCCGCGCGTTCGCGACTATGGCGGACTTGGCCGCGCCCGGCGGCCGCATCGCGGTTATGCATTCCATCGGGCGCGACGCGCTGAACAGATTGCACGCCGAATGCGCGCCGGTCGCCGAAGACATACTGTCGCCGCTGGAAATCTTCCGCCGGTGGGCGGGCCTGCGCGGATTGAGCGCGATAACCGCCATCGACGCGCCGCGAATGTTTATGTTCGCCGCCCGGCGCGCAAAATAATATCATATCTTCGCGATAAGCGTCATACCCGCGGACCCTCCCGCGGCGATGACGCTTGTTGTTGGGTTATCATTTTATTTTTTGCACTGCGCAAGATAACGCCGGCGGCCGCTTGGCCGCATCAATAAGTCAGCAGCTTCGTTCTGGCCGCCGTATATTGCGCCTCGTCTTTGGTGGCGACTGCGCCGCATACATGCGTGGGGCCGGACTGATACCAAGAGCCGGCGCAAATCCATTTCGATTCGGTCGGAAAGGTCCGCTTGCAATAATGCCAGTTGTATTCGCCTGTGTCGGCTCCCGACGACGGAATCGCGTCATACTCCGCGCCGATTTCGCAGGCCGTGCCGCCGGACATTCCGGCGGTTCCCGAGACATAAATCTTCGAGCAGGTGGAAAGCAGGGTCAGATGCCCGCCGCAGCCGACCCCGGACGCCCAGCCGTCTTTATCGGCATAACTCGGCGAATGAACGCACATCTTTGCCGCCTGCGCCGAAGGCGCAAGCGGAATGAGCAATGAGCAACTAGCAATGAGCAATAGGAACTTGCTGTTGCGTTGTCGCGCGCCGCCATTGCTCATTGCTAGTTGCTCATTGCTAATTTGTTTTTTCATTTTTTTCTCCCTGTTTTGTTTTCTTGGCAATGCCTTCCAGCGGGTGTTCCCCTCCTTTGGAGGGGTGCCCGCCGAAGGCGGGCGGGGTGGTGCTTATAACAAGCAGTGCCTATCTTCGCCACCACCCCGTCATTTTTTCGTTTCACGAAAAAATGCCACCTCTCCAAAGGAGGGGAACCGCGTGCGGAAGGCACGGCTTCGTCGGGAAACTTTTGGGCGTAAGCCCGGCGTAGCGCCGAAGGCGCCAAGACGGGTCGGGTGGGTTCGTAAATCATAAACAAGAATGATTCCGCCATGATTGCTCGTGACGGCCCCCCGACCATAACGGGGATTCCGGTCAGATGACCGGATGCGCATAAAAAAACGGCCGAACGGCCGCAATTTTTACGCTCGGATAACGGCGCCGAAAACGCGCCGCCTGTTTATGGGATTACGACATCCCGAACGCAAGCTTCCCAACTTGGTTCCTTTTCATTATAGATGTTTGCGATTTTTTTGTAAAGGGGAAAAGGAACTAGGACTAGGATTAGGACTAGGTGTGGCTTGCTATCGCGCTTATGCGCAACAACGGGCTCCGCCTAGTCCTAATCCTAGTCCTGATCCTTTTTGCGCGTGCAAAAAATTATCGCGGCCGAGATTACGACGATTAAAAGCATCGCGCCGTTGAGGCCAAGGCGGCGGTATGGCGCGGCGATTGCGGCGGGCACGCGAGCGTCTATAAATCCGCGGCCGCCGAGCGGAATCGAATCGAGCACTCGGCCGCGCGCGTCGATTATTGCCGATATGCCCGCCTGGTTCGCGCGCACGACGGGCAGGCCCGTCTCAATCGCCTGGCGCCGCGCCATATCCAGATGCTGGGCCGGGCCGCCGCTGGTCCCGAACCACGCGTCGTTTGTTATATTTATAATGTAGTGCGGCGCGGCGCCCGTCGGCACAAGCGAATCCGAAAAAATAATTTCATAGCAAATCGCCGGGACGAAATCGTCTATGACAATCGGGCCCGGCCCCGCGGCCAGATTGCCCATCGAAGGCATTATCCCGAGCGGGCTGTATTCGCCGAACGGAACCAGGTGGTGCTTGGCGTAGACGCCGGTTATACGCCCGGCCGCGTCTCCGACCAGCATCCCGTTGAATAATTTTTCGGCCGCGGCGAAGAAGGCGCCGGTGATAAGTTTCGCGCCGATTTTTGGCAATGCCGCGCCAGACCCGAGGTATGCCGTTTCGGGCCAGACGACAAAGTCCGCGCCGCTGTCTTTGGACATCTCGACCAGATTCGCAATGTTCGCGTCTATGTGCGCCTTGTCGAACTTTTGATTCATATCGGTGCCGGGCTGGACTATGCGGACAAGCTCGCCGTTATCAAAAATCACGCGCGGATTCCACAACGGCGCGAGCAATAGCGGCGCGAAAAATAAAAACGGCCATTTCGCTCTGGTCCTTGCAAACTCTGGGATTGAGCAAATCGCGGCGACAATTATAAATGTCAGCCCCAGCGCGCCGACGATTGACATCAGGCCCGCGACCGCCGCGCTCTCGATTACGATATTCGCGACAGGATTCCACGGAAATCCGGTCAGCGCCCATTCGCGCAGCCACAAAACGAATGTCCACGCCAGCGCGAAATCTGCAACACGGCGCGCGCCCGTCGCGCCGGTTTTGTTTGTCATCCAAAACGGCAGGCCGAAAATAAATCCGGACGCGGCGGCGATTCCGATTAAACCAATCGGATAAAAATGCCACATCGCCGCGGCGATATTGTCGTTTGCGAAAATCGATTCAAGGCACCAATGGAATCCGGCGGTTCCGTATCCCGCGCCCCACCAGAATCCGCCGCGTCGGTCGCGCAGCAAATAATATGCGGCGCCGATTGAAACGGCGGTGGCAATCCAAAAGTGATGCGGCGCGAAGCCATAAACGCCAAGCCATCCGAGCGCGAAAAGTCCGATAGCCGTCAGGATTTTACGCCAGCGATTTTCTCCGTATGGATTTTTTATTCCGAGTTTTTTCAACAGAGCGGCTTCCTTTTTTTCCATCGCGGCGGCCGCGCGATTTTCTATGTGGTCGAATCCCTGCAAATGCAAGACGCCGTGCGTTATCAAATGCGCCGCGTGGTTTGCGAAATCGTCCGGCGCCTCGCGCTCGGCCGTGTCGAACGAGATAAAAATATCGCCCAAAAGCTCCTTGTCGCCGCTCTCGAAAGACAGGACATTTGTCGACGAATCTATGCCGCGCCATTTCTTATTCAGCGCGCGCAACTCGCGGTCGTTCGTCAGAGTGATGGAAACCTCTGATCCTTTGTTTTCAAGGATCAGAGCGTTTTCGGCAATACGCGCCCAATCAATTTTATGCGCGTTCCATCTTTTATCTTTCACATTTATAATCACTGGCATATCCGGCCCCTTAAACTGCATTTATTCCCGTCGGTAATTTTAATTTTTTCGATTGGGCCGCCGCCCGCGTTCGGGCCGCCCTGCCCCGCGACGACCACCTGCTGCATAAATGGCGTGCGGTAATTTTTCCCATCGAACAAGCATTCCATTTCGCGGCCTACGCAGGACAAGTTGAACGCCCGATTATTTTCGGTAAGGATGTCGTCCAGGATTTTCAGCCGCTCGCGTTTAACCTGTTCTGGCACTTGGTCGGGCATCGTTGCCGCCGCGGTGTGCGGCCTTTTGGAATACTTGAACGAATAACTATTTATATAGCCGATGTCGCGGGCGACGCGGCAGCTCATATCGAAATCCGCGTCGGTCTCTCCGGGAAAGCCGACGATAAAATCCGAACTGATTTGTATGTCCGCACGCGCCGCGCGAAGCCGACGGATGATGTCCGTATATTTTTCCAAATCATAGGGGCGGTTCATCCGCCGCAAAATCTCGGGACTGCCCGATTGAATCGGAAGATTCACGAATGGCAAAAGTTTTTGCTCGGTCCCATGCAATGCGATCAAATCGTCGGTCATTTCCAACGGGTATGATGAAGTGTATCGAATGCGCTTCACATTCGGCAATTTTGCAACCTCGCGAATCAACGCAGCCAAGTCATATTTATATCCGTTCACATTTTGACCGAGAAAACAAATCTCCGTCGCGCCCGATGCGGCGGCCTCTTTGACGCAGTCGTCGAACGGCCGCGACAACTCGGGCCCGCGAGTGAAAGGCACTATGCAATATGTGCAGTGATGCCCGCAGCCCTCTTGAATCGGAACATAGGCCATCGCGCCGCCCGCGGCGGCGGTCGGCGCCATCGCATCAAACTTTTCGAGGCCCGACAAATCGACAAACAAATGCCGCGCGTCGGGGTTGTCCAAAACCGCGGGCAATCTGTGATACTGCTGCGGGCCCAAAACAAAATTGAGTTCGGGAATGCGCGCGAACGCATGCGCGCCCTCTTCGCGCGCGACGCATCCGACTATGCCCATCAGCGCGCCGTCGCGTTTGCGATCGCGCAGGCGGCCCAATTCGGAAAAGACTTTATTGCTGGCTTTTTCGCGCACGCTGCATGTGTTGAGAATTATCACATCGGCCGCGGCCGCGTCGTCTGTCGCGGTCATTCCGCGGGCCGCGAGCATTCCGGCTATGCGCCCGCCGTCGTAGACATTCATCTGACAGCCGAAAGTCTTCAAGAAAAATTTCTTCAATGTGCTCATAGAACTAGAAAGTTCAATTATCAAAGTGCAAAGTGCAATTGATGTGTTCGCTTCGACGCTGCGCGTCTTCGCTCACGCAAAATCCAATTGAACTTTGCAATTTGCACATTGAACTTTTTTACAGGCCCAGCGCGCTGCGGTATATTTTGGTCAGCTCGTCGGTTTCGGACAATTCGTCCGGGTCCATCTTGCGCAGGCGCACCATCTGGCGGATGTATTTCGGATCAAAGCCGGACGATTTCGCCTCGGCGTAAATCTCTTTCAGGTCGGCGGCGACGGCGGCCGCTTCCTCGGCGACTTTTTCGATGCGCTCGATAAGCGTCATCAGCTGCTTGTTGTCGATTGCTCCGTGATTTTCCGGTTTCATAATTCGCTCCTTATTGATGTCGGGATATGGTATCATTGAAAAAAAGGAATTGCAAATGAGAGCGACAAAAATCACCGCGTCCGTCGGGCCGGAAAGCGAATCGGCGGCGGGCCTTTCGGCATTGGCGAAGGCCGGGGCGAATGTGTTCAGACTGAACTTTTCGCACGACACGGGGGCGGTTCAGGCCGCGCGCATAAAGCGCATCCGCGCGTTGAAAACGCCCGCCGCGATTGTTGCGGATCTGCAAGGCCCGAAGCTGCGCATAGGAGATTTCGCGACCGAATCGGTCGAGATTAAAAACGGCGCGAGTTTCACGCTCGACAATATCGCGAGGCCCGGCGACGCGACGCGGGTCTATCTGCCGCATCCGGAGGTTCTGGCCGCGTTGAAGACGGGCGATTCGATATTATTGAACGACGGGCGAAACGAGCTCAAAGTCGTCAAGGCCAGCAAAACCAAGGTTCAGACGATAGTAGTGCGCGGCGGAACAATCAAGGGGCGGCGCGGATTCAACCTTCCGAACACGGAAATCAAAACCGATATTCTGACCGCGAAAGACAAGGTCGATTTGGCCTTCGCGCTGAAACAAGATATAGACTATGTCGCGGTCTCATTCGTGCAGAAGCCCGCCGACATAGACGAAGTCAGGGAGTTTATAAAACGCCGCACGAAAAAGCCCGTGAAAATTATTGCGAAAATCGAGAGGCCGCAAGCGCTCGAACGCATCCGCGATATTATCATCGCGACCGACGCGATTATGATTGCGCGCGGAGACCTCGCGGTCGAGACGCCATTTTACAAGGTGCCCGAAATCACGCGCGATATAATACGGCTCTGCCGGGATCTGAACCGGCCCGTGATTATGGCGACGCAGATGATGCTGTCCATGGTCGAATCCGAGTTCCCGACGCGCGCCGAGATCTCGGATGTCGCGACGACATCGTATCTGCGCGCCGATTCGGCGATGACGAGCGACGAGACCACAATCGGAAAGCACCCCGCGCTGACCATAGAAATGATGTCGAAGATTTTGGAAAACGCGGATCAGGACGGAATATACAATCACTATGACTGGACACCGCGCGAGGACGGCCGGAACGCATGGTCGAAATCGGTCGCGGAATTGGCGCGTCTGAACAAGGCCTCGGTCATCGTGGTATTCTCGCACACGGGCGAGACCGCGCGGCTGGTTTCCTCGCGGCGCCCCGATATGCCGATTGTCTCGGTCTCGGCCGAATCGATTATCGCGAACCAGCTGAATCTCTGCCGCGGCGTCTATCCGATATTCGACAAAAAATTGTCGCAACGGCATGACTTCCGCAAGGCCGCGCGCATCGCCGGAATCACCGGCGGCCACGCGATAGTCGTCGAGGATTTGGATATAAAGCTGGAAAAGATATGATAGAGGACTAGGATTAGGACTAGGACTGGAACTTGTTATAACGCCGCAGCGCGATTACAAGTTCCACTAGTCCTAATCCTAGTCCTCTATCACCACCCCATAAAAGCTTTTAGCGCCACAGCGTTTTGCTTCAAGTGTTCGCCGCACCAGTTCGCGGAAGCGTTTCCCTGATACGGACCGACGCAGACCCACCGGACGGAATCATTGGGAGCGGTCTGTCGGCAAAAAGTGTATCCGGTGCCGCTGGCCGGAGCGGAATAAGTCGCGCCATAAGTGCAGGCGCCGCCGGACGCGCCGAACCCCAGCGCCATTGTGTTCTCGCAGGCGGTCCGCCAATTCGGCAGCGTCCAGCTGTCGCCGCAGTTTATGCCGATGGCGAATCCGTCGCCGTTGAACGAATCCGAAGCGTAGGATAGTTTAAGGCACATCTTCGCGCCTTGGGCGCCTCCGGTAATGAGCAATGCGCAACCCGCAATGAGCAATAGGAACTTGCCATTGCGCTTTCGCGCGCAACAATTGCTCATTGCGCATTGCTCATTGCTAATTTGGTTTTTCATAATTTTCTCCCTGTTTTGTTTTTCTTGGCCGCGCCTTCCAACTGGTGTACCCCTCCTTTGGAGGGGTGCCGTCCGACACACATCGTGTGGCGGGCGGAGGGGTGGTGGCGATAACAGGCTGTGCCCGCTTCAAGCACCACCCCGGCCGCTTCGCGGCCACCCCTCCAAAGGAGGGGAACACCGCGCGGAAGGCACGGCTTCGTCGGGACATTTGGTAATTGGTCGGGCGGGTTCGAAATTCAATTTTGGATGATTCCGTATGGATCGCTCGCATACGGCCCCCCGACCATAACGGGGATCAGTGCATAAAAAATCGGCCGCACGGCCGACAATTTTACGCGCGGATAACGACGAGAAAAGCTCGCCGCCAAAATTGGGATTTCGACATCCCGAACGCAAGCTTCCCAACTTGGTTCCCCGCGATTGTAATCTTTTATGATTTTTTTGTAAAGGGAAATTGCAAAAGCAAGCGGCGTCCCCGCGGACCCGCGTCGGGTCATCAGCGGGGATGGCAATAAAATCTGATTCATAACGAGTAGTCTTGCAGAACCGACCTCATAACATACGGGTATGTCGCGAACATATATTTTATTATGAATCCGCAGGTTTTGGTTCCGTCTTTGACTTGATTTATTTCGCTACTCACAGCTTTGATCGAATACCACTGCCCATAGCATTTCGCATTCCCGTCAATCGACAGCAATCGGACCCAGCACGAATTGCAGGCGGACGCGCCCGCTCCGACCGCGATTCCGACCGGCGCCCCGTGCGCGTCGGATTCGGGAGCGGCCGCGCCGCCGCATTTTGTTTCCAGCGCAAAACTATGGCCGGACATTTGGAAAGAAATAGTCTGATTTCCGTTATTCTCGACAAAGTCCGATACGGAAAACGAAGACGGGATTGTCCAGCTCCCGGCGGCGCATGAGTTTGATTTCAGGCACATCTTCGCGCCTTGGGCGCCTCCGGTAATGAGCAATGCGCAGCTAGCAATGAGCAATAGAAACTTGTTATTGCCTTTTCGCGCGATTCCATTGCTCATTGCTCGTTGCTCATTGCTAATTTGTTTTTTCATAATTTTCTCCCTGTTTTGTTATGTGGCACCAGATTCCAGAGCGTGATTCCCCTTCCCTTGGGAAGGGGTGCCGTCCGACACACATCGTGTGGCGGCGGCGGGGTAGGGGAAAATTAAAAAGCAGTTTCCACTACCCCGTCCCGCGGCTTCGCCGCGGTCCACCCCTTCGCCAGCGTAGGGGAATTAGGCTCTGGAATAAGGCGCCTAATTTGTCGGGAAAACTTGATTCGATCGGGGAGTTGAAAAATCAACATAAGCGTGATTCCGCCGAGATTGCTCAATGGCGGCTCCCCGACCATAACAGGGGTTCCGGCGATGCCTGCGCGTGTTTCGGTCGGGGCAGTAAATCCCGCCGTAGCCGAAGGCGAAGCCAGGGCGCAAAAAAACGGCCGACTGGCCGCAAAGTTTTTTGCGCGCGGATACGGCGCGAAAAAACGCGCCGCTTATGTTGGGCTTTTCACAACCCGAACGCAAGTCTCCCAACTTGGTTCCAGCGCATTGTAAATTATTCTGATTTTTAAGTAAAGGGGAAACATTCCGCGCGGTGTTCCCCTCCTTTGGAGGGGTGGCCGCGAAGCGGCCGGGGTGGTGCTTGTAACAGGCAGTGCCTATCTTCGCCACCACCCCGTCATTTTTTACTTCGTAAAAAATGCCACCCCTCCAAAGGAGGGGAAT
>JAISGC010000058.1 GCA_031263295.1 Rickettsiales bacterium | reverse complement strand
TGCCATCCACCGCGTCATAATTTATAAGTTATGACTTGCTGTAAAGCAATGGACCCCGGCCTGCGCCGGGGTGACGCTCGCTATTATATTTTCCCTTTACAAAAAATCCGAAAAAATATAAAATGCGGACAGAACCAAGTTGGGAAGCTTGCGTTCGGGCTGTCGAAAGCCTTCATAATAGCGGCGCGTTATCGCGTCGTATCCGAGCGTAAAATATTGCGGCCGTTCGGCCGTGTTTTTATTTGCGCTGCTCCCGTTATGGTCGGGGGGCCGTCGATGAGCAATCTCGACGGAATCATGCTATTATGTGATTTTCGAACCCACCCTACCTCTTAAAAATTTCCCAACGAAGCCGTGCCTTTCGCGCGGTGTTCCCCTCCTTTGGAGGGGTGCCGCCCGAAGGGCGGCGGGGTGGTGGCGATAACAGGCTGTGCCAGTCTTCATCACCACCCCGGCCGCCTCGCGGCCAGTGCGTGTCCAAAGGAGGGGAACACCCGCGTGAAGGCATCGCGTAAAAAACAAAACAGGGAGAAAACTATGAAAAAACAAATTAGCAATGAGCAACTAGCAATGAGCAATGGCGGCGCGCGACAACGCAATAGCAAACTCCTATTGCTCATTGCTAGTTGCTCATTGCTCATTACCGGCGGCGGCGAAGCCGGCGCCGCGAAGATGTGCGCGGTGAAGCTGTCGACCACGGGCAAGTCCTGGGCCGTGCTGGATCATTTCTTCATAATCGGCGACGGATGCGGCAACGAGAAAAAACCGATAAATACTTTTTTCGGAAATGTCTGCGCATCGAAATATGCCGTCGGAGTTTGGAGCTGCGGATTGGCGGACCAGACGACGCAGTATGAATGCAATTGCCGGATTGTCTGGCCATACACGACGCGGAATATGCGGTATTGCACGGGGCGATTCAATGATATGGCCGTCTGCGAGGAACGGTGCGAGCTATGCTGCGCGAATGCGTTTTATGCCGCGGATGACAACATTCAATGGTTGATGCCGGGAATGGAATCGAACTTCTAGCCGCGGATGATTTTCGCGACGGCCGCCGGGATGTCGGCGATTTTGACGCGCGTTTGTTCCATCGTGTCGCGGTCGCGAAGCGTCGCCATTCCGTCTTCGAGACTCTGGTGGTCTATGGTGATGCAGACCGGAGTGCCTATCTCGTCGTGGCGGCGATAATTCTTTCCGATGTTGCCGCTGTTCTCTATCACGATGCGACCCAATGATAACGCGCGTAGGTCTTTTTCGACGCCTTCGGCCAACGCCAAGAGTTCCGGCGCGTTGCGCGCGAGCGGAATCACGGCGGCCTTTATCGGCGACAATGCGGGCTTCATTTTCAGAACGACGCGGGACTTGCCGTCGCCGAGGTCTTCCTCGGTGTATGCATTATCCAAGACGGCCATCATCGCGCGGCCGACGCCCATCGCGGTTTCGATTACGAAGGGAATAAAACTCTCGCCGGTGTTCGGATCGACATAATTTAATTTGGTCGTGCTGTCGGTGTTTTTCTGAACCTTGGCCTTGATATCGAACTCGTCCTGCGATTTCGTGTGCGACCCCAGGTCGTAATCCTGGCGGTTGTGGATGCCCTCGACCTCGCCGAAGCCGTCGGGGAAATTATACTCGATGTCGGCCGCGGCCTTGGCGTAGAAGACCAGTTTCTCGTGCGGCAGAAATCTGAACTTGTCCGCGGGAATGCCCAAGACATTGACCCACCAGTCGAGCCGCGTTTTTTTCCAATCTTCCCAGCACTGCATATCGTCGGTCGTCTTCGGGTCGATGAAGTATTGCAACTCGGCCTGCTCGAACTCGCGCGTGCGGAAGACGAAGTTGCGCGGCGCGATTTCGTTCCGAAATGCCTTGCCGATTTGCACCAGTCCGAAGGGCAATTTGCGCGCCGACGAATCCATAACATTGCGAAAGTTGGTGTATGTCGTGGTCGCGGTCTCGGGCCGCAAATACGCGTTCACCGCGCCGTCCGCGGTCGCGCCGATGGCCAAGCCCATCATCAGCATATAGTCCCGCGGTTCGGACAAATCGGTCGCGCCGCACTTTTCGCACTTCGTCTTGTCCTTCATATTGTCTTCGCGCATACGATGCCCGCACTTTTTGCAGACGACCAGCGGGTCCGAAAACGATCCCTCGTGCCCGGAATATTTCCACAAGAGCCGCGACGAAATCAGAGACGCTTCCAGCCCGTCGACATCGTCCCGCTGATAGACCATCGCGTTCCACCAGGCCTCGCGGATATTTCGCATCAGCTCGACCCCGTTCGGGCCGTAGTCGTAAAGGCCCTGCATTCCGCCGTAGATTTCCGAACCGCCGAAAACAAACCCGCGCCGCTTGCACAGGGCCACCAAATCGTTCATATTTTTTGCGGGCATATTTTCACCTCTTTTCGCGCGATTATACACGAGTTTTCAATGGATGCAATAATTTTAACGACTAACTACTAACGACTAGTGACTAGTGAAGCGCCAGCCGCCGTGCCACCGTTAGTCACTAGTCGTTAAAAATCCCTTTGACATAAAAATCAGAATTATTTATAATGCAGTCGAACCAAGCCGGGAAGCTTGGCTCGGGGACATAAGAATCCCATACTAATGCGGCGAGCCTTTTTCGCCGTAATCCGCGCATAAAAAAACGCCTTATTAAAAGAATCAGGCGACCGCGGCGAGTGCCGCCTTTTTTTATGCCACCGGCGGCATCGCCGGCCCTGCTATGGTCGGGGGGCCGCACTGCGCAAGCTTTGCGGGATCATTCATTAGTATGATTTCTTAAACCCCCGACCTATTACAAATTTCCCGACAAAGCCGTGCCTTCCGCGCGGTGTTCCCCTCCTTTGGAGGGG